>CAYVJJ010000191.1:0-5480 GCA_964451655.1 uncultured Mycobacteriaceae bacterium
TAGATCTGCTCGGTGGCGTGGCTCATCTTGACCACCAGCAGGCCGCTGCCGAGCAGACCGATCGAGATCGCCGTGGTGATCACCATGGCGATGGTCATGGTGAGGTTGCGTCGAAGCCCCTGCAGGACCTCGGTGAAGACGAATTTCGCGCGCATGTGTGTGGGCTCTCCGGTCGGCGGTGCGGGACGGGCGGTCGGTGACGGGGGCTCCCCGCGCGGTTACCGCCCCACGCCGTAGACGCCTCTCGCCTCGTCACGGATCACTTTGCCCAGGTGCAGCTCCACGACACGGCGGCGCATCGAGTCGACGATCTCGTGGTCGTGCGTCGCCATCAGCACCGTCGTGCCGGTGCGGTTGATCTTGTCCAGCAGCAGCATGATCCCGCCGGAGGTGTCCGGGTCCAGGTTGCCCGTGGGCTCGTCGGCCAGCAGCAGCAGCGGCCGGTTGACGAACGCGCGTGCTATGGCGACCCGCTGCTGCTCACCGCCGGACAGCTCGTGCGGGAGGCGACGGGCCTTGCCGGCCAGGCCCACCATGTCGAGCACCTCGGGCACGACCTTGTGGATGTTGGACTCGCGCTTGCCGATCACCTCGAGGGCGAACGCGACGTTGTCGTACACCGACTTCTGCTGCAGCAGCCGGAAGTCCTGGAACACGCATCCGATGGTCTGGCGCAGCCGGGGCACCTTGCGGCCCGGCAGCTTGTTCACGTGCACGTCCCCCATGTAGACGTCGCCCGTGCTCGGCGACTCGTCCTTGAGGAGGAGCTTGAGGAACGTCGACTTCCCGGAGCCCGACGGCCCGATGAGGAAGGCGAACTCCCCCTTGCCGACCTCGACGTTCACCTTGTCCAGTGCGGGCCGGGTCGACGTCTTGTACGACTTGGAGACATTCACGAGACGGATCACGGAGAGCCAGTGTAGCGATGGCCGGCGCGGCGGCCCCGGGTCCGACTCGGGCGCGGCGGCGACACCGTGCCCGCCGTCAGTCCTCGTCGCCGCGCATGCGCCAGCGGATGCCCGCCTCGATGAACCCGTCGATCTCGCCGTCGAGCACCGTCTGCGGGTTGTTGACCTCGTATTCGGTGCGCAGATCCTTGACCATCTGGTACGGGTGCAGCACGTAGGAGCGCATCTGGTTGCCCCACGACGCGTTGCCCCCGGCGCCCAGCTCGTCCAGCGCCGCCTTCTCCTCCTGCCGCTTGCGTTCGAGGAGTTTGGCCTGCAGCACCTTCATGGCCGCGATCTTGTTCTGCAGCTGGGACTTCTCGTTCTGACAGGTGACGACGATGCCGGTGGGGATGTGCGTCAGGCGCACGGCCGAGTCCGTCGTGTTCACCGACTGCCCGCCCGGCCCGGACGAGCGGTACACGTCCACACGCACGTCGTTCTCCGGGACCTCGATGCTGTCGGTGGTCTCCACCACGGGCAGCACCTCGACCTCCGCGAAGGAGGTCTGACGGCGGCCCTGGTTGTCGAACGGGCTCAGCCGCACCAATCGGTGGGTGCCCTGCTCCACCGAGAGGGTGCCGTACATGTACGGATCCCTGACCGCGAAGGTGGCGCTCTTGATGCCCGCCTCCTCCGCGTACGAGGTGTCGTACACCTCCACCTTGTGGCCGTGCTTCTCCGCCCAGCGCACATACATGCGCATCAGCATCTCCGCGAAGTCGGCCGCGTCCACGCCGCCGGCGCCGGAGCGGATGTTGACCAGGGCCTCGCGCGGGTCGTACTCGCCGGACAGGAGGGTGCGCACCTCCATCGCCTCGATGTCGGCGCGCAGCTGTGCGCGGTCGGCGTCCGCATCCTCCTGCGCGGCCGCCGCGGCCTCGCCCTCCTCCTCGTCGGCGAGCTCGTAGAGCACCGGCAGGTCGTCGAGGCGGGCACGCAGATCCTTCGCCCTGCGCAGCGTGCCCTGGGCGTAGGAGAGCTCGCTGGTCACCTTCTGCGCGTGGTCCTGGTCGTTCCACAGGTCCGGGTCGGCCGCCTGGTGCTCGAGCTCGTCGATGCGGCGGGCGAGCTCGTCGATGTCGAGCACGCGCTCGACCGTCGACAACGTGTTCTCAAGGTCTGCCAGGTCTGCGGAAACGTCGGGTTGCACGGTTGTCAAGGCTACCCGCCGCCGGTGCGCCGCTCCGCACCCCGCCGCCGGTGCGGGGCCGACCGCGCCTGCGCGGCAGGGCGTGGGCGCGGTCACGGTACGGTCATGGCCATGTACGCCGCCGACCTGGACCTTGCGCTGCGCCTGGCCAACCGCGCCGACTCGATCACCGGCAAACGTTTCCGCTCCGCAGACCTGCGCGTGGACGACAAGCCGGACATGACGCCGGTGACCGACGCGGACGTCGCGGTCGAGCGCATCATCCGCGACATCCTCGAAATCGAACGCCCGGACGATACGGTGCTGGGCGAGGAGTTCGGCGGCGAGCCCGCGGCCGCGGGCCGCCAGTGGGTGGTCGATCCCATCGACGGGACGAAGAATTTCGTGCGGGGCGTCCCGGTGTGGGCGACGCTGATCGCACTGTTCGACGGGGGCGTCCCGGTCCTGGGCATGGTCAGCGCGCCGGCCCTGTCCCGGCGCTGGTGGGCGACGGCCGGCGACGGTGCGTTCAGCACCTTCGAAGGCGGTCTGCCGCGGGCACTGCACGTCTCCGGCGTGCGCGGGCTGGATGCTGCGAGCCTGTCGTTGTCGAGCCTGTCCGGCTGGCGCGAGCGCGGCACGCGCGACCGCCTCATCGACCTCACCGATCACGTCTGGCGCTTGCGGGGTTACGGCGACTTCTTCTCCTACTGTCTCGTGGCCGAGGGCGCCGTCGACATCGCCGCGGAGCCTGAAGTCTCGCTGTGGGACCTGGCCGCGCTCGACGTGATCGTCCGGGAGGCGGGCGGCCGGTTCACCGCGCTCGACGGCACCCCCGGCCCTGCCGGAGGCAGCGCCGTGGCCACCAACGGACTGCTGCACGACGCCGTGCTGGCGCGGCTCGCCTGACCTCCCCGGCGCCGCGCGTAAGGCGCACCCCGTCGCGTCCTGCCGAACGGTCCCCTGTCCTGCCCGTCCCGGTCCGCCGTCCGGGAGATACGACGATTCCGGTACTCTCCGCAACACCAACACCTTACTTTGGAGTAAGGTAGAGGCAGAGCCGAAACGGTTTCGAGCATCACACCCGGCACGCGGGGCCGACGCTTCTCGCCGCCCCCGGGCCCTGACGGACAGATGGTGACAATGAGCAACAACGGCAATACACCCTCGCGGCCGGAGGCGCGCCGCGCCGATTCCACCGTCGGCCTCAACCCCATCAAGCGCGACGTCATCGGCACCGCCATGCGCGTGCTGACCTCCATCACGGGGTCCAGCCTGGCGGACAAGTACCGCATCCGGGAGACGGTCGACCGCGTCGCGTACGAGGGCACCAAGACCGGCTTCCGCACCCTGGGCGCAGCCAACCGCGTCTTCGACAAGATCCCCGGCGGCGGCAAGCCCGCGCGGCTCAAGCCGTCCCGCGGCGGCGGCTTCGACATCACCCCCACCGAAGAGCAGAAGATGATCGTGGACACCGTCGAGGACTTCGCCGCGGAGATCCTGCGACCCGCCGCCCCGGAGGCCAACGATTCCGCCGAGGCGCCATCGGACCTGCTCGGGCGCGCCGCCGAGCTGGGCGTGACGATGATCAACATCCCCGACACGCTCGACGGCGTCGCCGAAGAGCGCGGCGCGGTGACCAACACGCTGGTGGCCGAGGCGCTCGCGCACGGCGATATGGGGCTGGCGCTTCCGGTGCTCGCTCCGAGCGGCGTCGCCGTCGCGCTGAGCCAGTGGGGCACCGACGCACAGCAGAAGACCTACCTTCCCGCATTCGCGGGTGAGAAGGTGCCGGCATCGGCGGTCGTCGTCTCCGAACCGCGCGCACTGTTCGACCCGTTCTCGCTCCGGACCACGGCCACCCGTTCCTCCGGCGGCTTCACCCTCAACGGCGTCAAGTCGATGGTGCCGGCGGCAGGATCGGCCGAGCTGTTCGTCGTGGCCGCCGAGTTCGACGGCGCCCCCGCGTTCTTCCTGGTCGAGTCCGACACCCGGGGCCTCGTCGTGGAGGCGGACCCCGGGATGGGTCTGCGCGCCGCGGGGCTCGGCCGATTGATCCTCGACGACGTCTCGGTGCCCGAGTCGGCCCTGCTCGGCGGCGCCGACGCCGACCCCGGCGTGCGTGCGCAGGAGTACTCGGACGCGATCGCACTCTCGCGCCTGGGCTGGTCGGCGCTGGCCATCGGAACCGGTCAGGCCGTCCTGGACTACGTGACGCCGTACGTGAACGAGCGCGAGGCGTTCGGCGAGCCCGTCAGCCACCGGCAGGCCGTGGCGTTCATGGTGGCGAACATCGCGATCGAGCTGGACGGCCTGAGGCTGGTCACCTACCGCGGAGCCTCCCGCGCCGACCAGGGTCTCGCCTTCAACCGGGAGGCGACCCTGGCCCGCACGCTCGCCGCCGACAAGGGCATGCAGTTCGGCCTCGACGGCGTCCAGCTGCTCGGCGGCCACGGCTACACCAAAGAACACCCCGTGGAGCGCTGGTACCGCGACCTGCGCGCCGTCGGCATCGCCGAGGGCGTCGTCCTCGTCTGACCGGGTGCCCGCCTCACCGGTGCGACAGCCACAGCCGGTTACGGAACCACATCAGCGTCCACTCCCCACCATGGAGACACCATGATCAACCTCGAATTGCCGAAGAAGATGAAGGCCGCGTCCAACCAGGCGCACCAGGCCGCCGCCCAGATCTTCCGGCCCATCTCCCGCAAGTACGACCTGGCCGAGCACGAACGCCCCGTCGAGCTCGACACGATGGCCAGCCTGGTCGAAGGCCTGGCCGACGCCGGTCAGGCCGCGTCCGGCGCCACCCTCGGGCGCGGCGCGGACGCCAAGCCCGCCGAGGGCAACATCAACGGCGGCAACATGTCGTCGCTCATGAACGTCATCGAGACCTGCTGGGGCGACGTCGGCCTCACCCTGGCGATCCCCTTCCAGGGCCTGGGAAACTCCGCCATCGCCTCGGTGGCCACCGACGAGCAGCTCGAGCGCTTCGGCAAGGTGTGGGCCTCCATGGCCATCACCGAGCCCGGCTTCGGCTCCGACTCGGCCGCCGTCACCACCACCGCCACCCTCGACGGCGACGAGTGGGTGCTCAACGGCGAGAAGATCTTCGTCACCGCCGGCGAGCGCTCCACGCACATCGTCGTGTGGGCCAGCGTCGACCGGTCCAAGGGCCGCGCCGCCATCAAATCGTTCGTGGTGCCCCGCGACGCCCCCGGCCTGTCGGTGGCGCGCCTCGAGCACAAGCTCGGCATCAAGGCCTCCGACACCGCAGTGCTGGTGCTCGACGACTGCCGCATCCCCAAGGACAACATCCTGGGCAGCCCGGAGGTGGACACCGCCAAGGGCTTCGGCGGCGTCATGGCCACCTTCGACAACACCCGCCCGCTGGTGGCCGG
>CAYVJJ010000192.1:0-5451 GCA_964451655.1 uncultured Mycobacteriaceae bacterium
TCCGCCGGCCGACGATGCTCCGCCGGACCCGCCGGCCTCCGGATCCGACGGCGCCGGAGTGACGTACGGAGCGTTGGTCCGGGCGATCGCCGTGGCCTCCGCCGCCAGCATCACGACGAGGACAGCGATGATCGTCACCACGAGCGCGGGTGTGTCGTAGAAATCCATCCTGCGCACGACCACCATCACCGCGATGGCGATGATGATCTTCAGAAGCCAGCTGCCCAGCAGGATCGCCCCGGTCGTCGTGGGCGCCACATTCCGTGTCGCGTACATGATGACGACCGTCGCCAGGATGAACGCACCGCCCACGGCCGCCCCGACAAGTGCACCCCACACGCCGGGGGCGCCGGCGATCAGGCCCCACACGACGAGGCTGAGGACGGTGACCACCGCCAGGCCTGCAGCGCCGAAGCGGATCGCCGCCACGAGCGGGGCGAACTGGTCCTGGTGGTCGGCGCCGGTGCGGTCTGCGCGGGGGTGGTTCACGGGCACACAGCCTATCGGTTGCAGCCGCTGCAGCCGAGACCGGTCGGCGACCGGACGATCAGGGCCGCAGACGTGGAACGACCGTCGCCGCTATGGCCAGCAGGAACAGCCCGGCGGCCACCGGCAGTGCGATGGCCACGCCCAGGAGCGCAGGACCGACAGCGACGAACGCCAGCGAGGCCGTCCAGAGATACAGCAGCAGCACCACGCGGCGGTGCGTATGCCCGATCTGCAGCAGCCTGTGGTGCAGATGCATCTTGTCCGGACTGAAGGGGCTCCGACCGGCCCTCGTGCGGCGCACCACGGCCAGGAGCAGGTCCAGGAACGGGATGAACATGATCGCCCCGACCACAAGCACCGGGGAGAGCAGGGCCAGCAGGTCCTTGGTGCCGTATGCGGCGAGACCGATGCGTCCCGACGCACTGGTGGACGCGGCCGCGAGCATCAGGCCGATGAGCATGGACCCGGAGTCGCCCATGAAGATCCGGGCCCGGTGGAAGTTGTGCGGCAGGAAGCCCAGGCATGCGCCGCCGAGCGCGGCAGCGATCATCGCCGGCGGGTAGGCGCTCACGTCGCCGCCCTGGTCACGCAGCAGACTCACGGAGAACAGGCACACGGCCACGGCCGCGATCAGCCCCACCCCCGCGGCGAGCCCGTCGAGTCCGTCGATGAAGTTCACCGCATTGATCATGACCACGGTGATCAGCACCGTGAGCGTCCCGGCCTGCAGTTCGTCGAGGACCACCGTCACTCCCCCGTTCCATGGGAGGAACAGGAGGAACCAGGTGAGGCCGAACACCACCATCACGCCCGCGGCAGTCACCTGACCGACGAATTTCGTGAGCGCGTCGAGGCCCCAGGTGTCGTCGATCGCCCCCACGATGACGATCACCGCACCGGCCACGATCACCGCGGTCACATCGGTGCCGAACTCGAATCCGCGCGCCAGGGCCGGCAACTGGCTGGCCAGCCCGAAGGAGATGACTATGCCCAGGTAGATGCCCACACCGCCGAGCCGCGGCACCGGGGTCACGTGGACGTCCCTCTGGCGCGGTATCGCCATGGCACCGAACCGGATCGCCAGCACGCGCACCACGCCCGTCACCAGGAATGTGATCACGGCGCTCGCCAGCACCAGCAAGCCCAGCTCGCGCAGCGGTACGCCCAGACCGCCGGCGGCCTGCGCGAGCACGGTCACCGCGGCGTCCGGCGTCCCCGGACCCGCCGCGACCGTCCCGTCCATCATGCGCACACCGATGCCGTCCGCCCCCGGCTCAGGACCGCAGGTCCTCGACGGAGACCCCGGTCACCCCGGCCACGGCCTCGGCCGTCACCGCGCCCTCCCGCAGGATCCGCGGGACTGCGCCGCTCACATCGACGATGGTCGACGGCACGCCCCGCTCGCAGCGGCCGCCGTCGAGGTAGACCTCCACCGCCGACCCGAGTTGATCGCGGGCCTCCTGCATCGTGGTGCTCGGAGCACGTCCCGAGATATTGGCGCTGGAGACCGCCAGCGGCCCGACCGCGCGCAGCAGATCGATCGCCACAGGGTGCAGGGGCATGCGCAGCATGACGGTCCCGTTGGCATCGCCCAGGTCCCACCCGAGCGACGGAGCCTGCGGGACCACCAGGCTCAGCCCACCGGGCCAGAAGGCCCGGACGAGGCTGCGCACCTGCGGGGACACGCTGTACACCAGTCCGTCGATGGTGGACCAGGAGCCCACCAGGACCGGCACCGGCATATCACGCCCCCGCCCCTTGGTGCGCAGCAGGGCAGACACCGCGGCGCCGTCGAACGCGTCACAGCCGAGGCCGTAGACGGTGTCCGTGGGCATCACCACGAGCCGCCCGGCCCGCAGCGCCGAGGCCGCGGCGTCGATCCCGGCGGTCCGCGACCCACCGTCCGCGCAGTCGAAAACTGTGTTCACGTCCTCATCCAATCATCCGTCCGCCCTGGTTCCGCCGCAGCGCCCGCCGTGCCGCCTGAAGTCTCCGAGCCGAGCGCCGTCGTGCGCTCGCCGCTGCGGCCGGTCACCGCAGCCACGCCGCCTCGGACTCCGTCGCCCTGCGGCGTGCCACCACGAACCGTGGTCGTCCGGCGAGGTCGCGTTGTTCCGCCACGTCGCCGAAGACCCTGCGGGACCGGAACAGATCGGCGGTGGCCGCGCCATTGGCCGCGTCGTGCTCGACGCCGACCACGCCGTCGATCCGCAGCCAACGGGCGATGTTGGTCACCATGGGCCGCAGCACGTCCAGTCCGTCCGCCCCCGCGAAGACCGCGCGGGCCGGGTCGTGCTCACGCACCTCCGGCTCGACTTCGGTGGCATCCGGCACATACGGCGGGTTCGCCACCACGACGTCCACACGACCCTCGAGGTGCGCCAGCAGGTCGCGGTCCGTGACGTCCCCCTGATGCAGCCGCACCGGTGTATCCCCCGCGCGCGCCATCGCGTCGGCGTTCCGCCTGGCCCAGGCCAGCGCCGCGGTCTCCAGTTCCACTGCGTGCACCTCGGCGTCGGGACGTGTATGCGCGATCGCCAACGCGAGCGCCCCTGATCCCGTGCACAGATCCAGCACCACGGGGCCCGAAGGTACCCGCGCATCCCGGCCGGCGTCCGCAGCCTGGCCTGCGCGCGCCGTATCCCACCGGTCCAACGCCGCCACCGCCCACGCGTACAGCAGTTCCGTTTCGAACCGGGGCGTGAACACCCCGGGCCCTACAGCGACGTCGATGGGCCCCATCGGCGCACTGCCCAGAATGTGCTGCAGCGGGACTCTGGAGGCACGGCGCGCGACCAGCGTGCGGAAATCAGCCAGCACCTCGTCGTCCACCAGCGGCACCAGGCCGAGTCGCGAGCGGTCGACCCCCGCCACGTGCGCGGCCAGGACCTCGGCATCGATGCGCGGGTCGGGGACCCCGGCGGCGTCGAGCTCCTGCGCCGCGTCGATGATCGCGAGTCGGAGCGGCTTGCGGCTCATCGCGGCACCGCCGGCGCGCCCGCGGTCATTCGGCCTGCATCCGTGCGTCACGATCGGCCTTCCCGAGCGCATCCAGCAGCGGACCGAGCTCGCCGTCGAGCACCGCGTCCAGATTGTGGGCCTTGAACCCGATCCGATGGTCCGCGATGCGGTTCTCCGGGAAGTTGTAGGTACGGATCCGTTCGGAGCGATCGACCGTACGGATCTGGTTGTGGCGGTCCTGGGCGGCCTCCGCCTCGGCCGCCTCCTCCGCCGCGGCCTTGAGCCGCGCCGCCAGCACCTGCATGGCACGCGCCTTGTTCTGCAGTTGTGAGCGCTCATTCTGGCAGGTGACGACGATTCCGGTGGGAAGGTGCGTGATCCGTACCGCGGAGTCCGTCGTGTTGACTCCCTGACCGCCCTTGCCCGACGAGCGGTAGACGTCCACGCGGATCTCGGAGTCGTCGATCTCGATGTCTGCGATCTCCTCCGGCTCGGGGTAGACGAGCACCCCCGCCGCCGAGGTGTGCACCCGGCCCTGGGATTCGGTGACCGGAACCCGCTGCACCCGGTGGACGCCGCCTTCGAACTTCAGCCGGGACCACACTCCGTCGGGCCCGTCGTCATGCGACTTGATCGACAGCGTCACTTCCTTGTATCCGCCCAGATCGGACAGGGAGGCGCCGAGGACCTGCACCTTCCAGCCGCGATGCTCCGCGTACCGCAGATACATCCGCGCCAGGTCCGCCGCGAACAGCGCCGACTCCTCACCGCCCTCGCCGCTCTTGACCTCCATGACCACGTCGTCGGCGTCGTGCGGGTCGCGTGGTGCCAGCAGATCGGTCAGTTGCCCGTCCAACTCGGCCGCGCGCTGTTCGAGGTCCTCGGCCTCCGCGGCGAACGCCGCGTCCTCCGCGGCCAGCTCCCGGGCGGCGTCGAGGTCCGCGCGCGCCGTCTTGAGACGCTCGTACACAGCGATGACGGGCGAGAGCTGGGCGAACCGCTTCCCGACCCGGCGCGCGGCCGCGGGGTCGTCGTGCAGCGCCGGGTCGGACATCCGCTGCTGGAGACCCGCATGTTCGGCGAGTATGTCGTCGATCGCCGACGGCTGCCGAGTCCCGCTCATCTCACTCCTCGCATCCGATACCGCAATGGGGTTCCCCGCCGATTCCGGCCGGGACGGCCCTCAGGCCGCGCCGCCCGGCCGCGCCGCCCCGCACGTCGGATGCGGGCGCGGCGCGGCCGGAAAGACGCCGGCGCCCGGCCTGCTGGTCGCAGGACGGGCGCCGGCGGCACGGCTACTTCTTGGCGGAAGACCCCTTGGTGCGCTTGCCGTAGCGCGCCTCGAAGCGCGCCACGCGGCCACCGGTGTCGAGGATCTTCTGCTTGCCTGTGTAGAAGGGGTGGCACTTGGAGCAGACCTCGACGTTGATACGCCCGTCTTCCTTGGTGCTCATGGTCTCAAACGTGTTCCCGCAGCCGCACACCACGGTGGTCGGCACGTAGTCGGGATGGATGCCTGTCTTCATGGGGGTCCTCTCGTAATGGTCGCCGGGTCGCCGCGATCCCGCCGCCGGCGCCGCGGGGCCGGACCCGGCCCACTGCACCGGCCGGACGGGTCCACGACGTGAACCGGTACCGGACACAACCGTACAAGTATGTCAGAGCCGGATTTGTTCCCGGCCGCCGCACCGGGCGCGGGTCATTCCGTGTTCGCACCGAGGGCGGTCTTGGAGACCTGCATGAGGAACTCGTAGTTGGTGCGGGTTTTCTTGAGCTGCTCCATCAACACGTCGATGGCCTGGTGGGAGTCGAGCCCGGACATCACACGGCGCAACTTGTGCACCACCGCGGCCTCCTCCGGCGCCAGCAGCAGATCATCCCTCCGGGTGCCCGACGGGTTGATGTCCACCGCGGGGAAGACCCGCCGCTCGGCGATCTTCCGGTCCAGCTTGAGTTCCGCGTTGCCGGTGCCCTTGAACTCCTCGAAGATCACGGTGTCGC
>CAYVJJ010000193.1:0-5434 GCA_964451655.1 uncultured Mycobacteriaceae bacterium
CCGGTGCTGATCGCCACGATCCTGGCGACGGTCCTGTGGCCGGTGAGCGGGTGGATGCAGCGCCGCAAGGTGCCACCGGCCGCGGCAGCGGCGCTGACGATGCTGGTGGCGTTCGGGCTGCTCGCCGGAGTGATCGCCCTGATCGTGCCGTCGATCATGGACCAGATCGGGCCGCTCGCCGACCGCGCCTCCGAGGGCATCACGAAGGTGCAGGACTGGTTGACGGGGCCGCCGCTGAACGTGGACCCGGAGCAGATCAATGAGGCGTTCCACGCCCTCACCGGAAAGCTCCAGTCGAGCGCCAGCACCGTCGCCCAAGGGGTGTTCACCGGCGTGAGCACGGCGGGCGAGATGGTGGTGACGCTGCTGCTGATCGTGGTTCTGGTGTTCTTCTTCATCAAGGACGGGCCGAAGTTCCTGCCGTGGATGCACCGCAGTACCGGCGGACCCGCCTCCCTCCACCTGGAGGAGGTCCTGCGGCGGATGTGGAGCACGCTCGGCGGGTTCATCCGCACGCAGGCCGTGGTGGCGTTCATCGACGCGTTCTTCATCGGGATCGGCCTGGTGATCCTGGGCGTGCCGCTGGCCGGTGTGCTGGCGGTGATCACGTTCTTCGGCGGGTTCGTGCCGATCGTCGGCGCGTTCGTCGCCGGCGCTCTGGCGGTGCTGGTGGCGTTGGTGGCCAACGGCGTGACCAAGGCGCTGATCGTGCTGGCGCTGATCCTGGTGGTGCAGCAGTTGGAGGGCAACGTGCTCAGTCCGCTGCTGCAGAGCAGGTCGATGGATCTGCACCCGGTGGTGGTGCTGCTCGCGGTGACGGCGGGCGGCAGCCTATGGGGCATCGTCGGGGCGTTCCTGGCGGTGCCGGTGGCATCGGTGATCGCGGTGTTCCTGCGCTATCTCAACGAGCAGATCAATTCCCGCGTCGAATCGCCGGAATCGGCTGGCGCCGGCGGCGGATCACCCGGCGAGGACGACGATCCGCGATCCGACCGTGCGGGCGACTCGGAGGGCGACGCGCAAGACACGCAGTCCGGCCTCGCGGCGCTGCGCCGCCGACTCGCCCGCTTCCGCCGACGCAAGGGCACAACGGCGACGCGCAGCCGGCCCGACGACCGGGGCGATCTCGATCGCGACTCCGGCACGGACATCAGCGGGCAGCAGGCCTGACCGGATGCCCGTCGGTCACATCACGGCCCCGCCGGTCACCTCCAGCGTCGACCCGGCCTCGCCCTTGAGCACGTGCAGACGGCTGGGTATCCGGTGGCGCATCTCCGCCACATGGCTGACGATGCCGACGGCCCGGCCGCCGTCGCGCAGTTCGTCGAGCACACCCATCACCACGTCGAGGGTCTCGGAATCGAGGGTGCCGAACCCCTCGTCGATGAACAGCGTCTCCAAGTGGATCCCGCCGGACTCTTCGGACACCACGTCCGCCAGCCCCAGTGCCAGGGCCAGGGACGCCATGAAGGTTTCGCCTCCCGACAGCGTCGACGTGGGGCGGACGGCGCCGGTGTTGGCGTCGAGGATGTCGAGGCCGAGACCGCCGCGGCGTTCCCGCTTGACCGTCGCCTCGGTGTGGACGAACTCGTAGCGTCCGCCGGACATGACACGGAGCCGCTGCGAGGCCACCACCGCGACCTCTTCCAGGCGTGCGGCCAGCACGTAGGAGCGCAGCGACATGCGGCGGGAGTTCTCCCCGTCCCCGATCATCACATCGGCCAGGGATGCGAGCCAGGCGTGCCGGTCCTGCAGCGGGGCAAGCGCGGCCACCGCCTTGCCGACACGCTCGACCTGCGCGGTGACCGCCCGCAGGCGGGTGCGTGCCTGGTCCTGTTCGCGCACGGCCGCCTCGAGCCGACGGTCGACGTCCGCAGCGGCCCGGGCGGCCGATTCGGCGTCGGCCGGCTCCGCTTCCGCGACCGCCACGACCTCCGGTTCCTCGAGCACCGTCCGCGCGCTGGCCACCGCCTCGTGCGCCGCCGCCAACTCCCTGTCGATCTCGGTGCACCGGCCGGCGGGCCGTACCGCCGCGAGCGCCTCCACCGCATCGTCGAAGCCGGCCTCGCGCGCCGCGGCGTCGACGGCGGCTTCGGCTTTGCGCAGCGCCGTCTCCGCGGTGTGCACCGCGGAGAGAGCCGATTGCAGGCCGTCGATGTGCGCCCGCAGTGTGCGCACGTGCTCGGCACGCTCGCTCACCCCGGACTCCTGCCCGACTGCCGCGCGCAGCCGCTCACGCACTGCGTCGATCCGCGCCCGCAGCCCGGCCGCGGTCTTGTCCAGTTCGCTGCGGCCGGCACTCGCCCGCTCGATCTCGTCCTTCAGCGACGTGTTCTTCTCTTCCAGCGCGGTGAGCGCCGCCACCGCGTCGTCGAGGCCTCCCGCCAGCCCGGCGGTGCGGGCGTGGACGGCTTCCGCGTCCTCGCGGCGGGCGGCGGCCTCGTCCGCCGGCACCCCGTCGGCTCGCTGCACCTGCAGTGCCAGCTCGGTTTCGGCCTCGTGGAGCGCCGCCCGCGCACGCTCGAGCGCCTCCGCAGACTCCTCCACCCTGCGCGCCGCCTCGTCCTCGTCCCCCTGGGTCACCGACCCGTCTGCGGGCGCGGCCGGCAGCGGATGCTCGGGCGAACCGCACACCGCGCACGGCACTCCGTCACGGAGTTCCCCCGCAAGCTCTGCGGCCATCCCGTTCAGGCGCCTCTCACGCAGATCCAGAGAGTGCGACCGCGCCGAGTTGTGGCGTTTCTCGGCGTCGGTCACCGCCGTCGCCGCATCGTCACGGGCCGTCGTGGCCGCAGGCACCGCCAGCGCCGCCGTTTCGATCACTCTCGCCGCCGCCAGAGCCGTGGCCTGCGAGTCCAGGACCGCGGCCGCCTCCGCAGCCTGATCACGCGCGCTCCGCGCCTGCCGGATCGAGTCGGGCATCGCCTCGGCCTCGGCGGTGAGCTCCCGCAAGGTCGCCGCGACCTGTTCGGTCTGCGACTCGGTGCTTTCAAGTTCGGCACGCAGCCGCGCGAGAGCCGCCTCGTCCTCCGCGGCCGCGTCAAGGCGCACCAGCTCGGCATCGAGCCCCCGGCCCGCCGCGGTCAGGGCGGCCACGTCGATTGCACCGCCGTCGGCCGTCGCATCGTCGAGAATTGCGGACGCCTCGGCGTCGATCTCACGGAATTCGGCGGCAAGCGCATCCCGCCGCGACGCGGCCGCGTCGTGTTCCGCGGCCGCGTCGGCCCGCGCGCGTTCGGCCCAGCCCGTCTGTTCAGCGCGCCGCGCGGCGTCACGCTCCGCCGCGGCGCGTTCGCGTGCCTCCTGCCCTGCCTCGAACGCGGCAATGGCCGCGAGCGCGTCCGCCCGGCGCTGCTGCGCCTTCGCTTTCTCGCGCTCACGGTCCGCATGCAGCCGCGCCCCCGCCGCCTCCGTCCGCAGCTCCTCGAGCAGTTCCGACGTGCGGGCGGCATCGGTCTCCGCCCGCCCGTGTACGGCCTCCGCCCAGCCCGCCGGGTCCTCCTCCGGATCCGGCACCGTGTACGCCGGTTCCACGTCGTCGGCCGCCCGGTCCTCCTGCCCGAACAGATCCGGCTGCATGCTGCCGCCCCCGGCGGACCCGCCTGAGGCGTCCGGCTCGACCGCGCCGGCCTCCTCCTCTGCGCAGCCGAGGTTGTCGACCAGGTCGCCGGCGGCGGTCCGCAGACTGTCCAATGCCACCTCGACCGACTGCTGCCCCTGCTGGAGGTCTGCGGCCGCCGTACGCCGCCGCTCCGCGAACCACTTCTCGACATCCCCGAAGCGGCCGGTGTCGAACAGCCGCTCCAACAGCGCGGCACGGGTCTTGGTCTCGGCCTTGAGGAACCGGGCGAACTCCCCTTGCGGCAGCAGCACCACCTGGAAGAACTGCTCTGCGCTCATCCCCAGCAGGTGCGTGACCTGCGCCGCCACGTCCGGGATACGGCTGAGGTTCTCGCCGCTGCCGTCCAACCACTCCAGGGTGACGCGCGCCTGCTCTTTGGTCTCCCCGGTCCCGCGCTGCTTGGGCCGCATGTACTCCGGGCTGCGCCGCAACCTGAGGCTCCGGCCGGCGATGGTCGCATGCAGACTCACCTCGGTGGGAGTTCCCGGCGCCGCATGGTCCGACCGCAGCCGCCGACCGTCCTGCCGTGATCCCGGCACCGTCCCGTACAGCGCGAACGCCACGGCGTCGAGCACCGTCGTCTTGCCCGCCCCCGTCTGCCCGTGCAGCAGGAACAGCCCGTCCGCTCCGAGGTCGTCGAAGTCCACCTTCTGGGTGCCGGAGAACGGGCCGAATCCCGTGATCTCCAGTGAATGCAGCCTCACCGTTCCCCCTCCGGCGCAGTCGCCGCCGAGAGCGCCTGCGTCACCATCGCCATCTCCTCGTCCGAAGGCTCACCGCGGACATCATGCAGGAAGGCACGCACCACCTCCGAGTCGCTGCGCCCCCGTACGCGCTCCCGGTAGTGCAGCTGCGGGTTCCCGCCGGGCCGTTCCCATTCCAGGTGCACGACATGCGGGAACCGTGCGCGCAGCCTGCGCATCGGGTCCTGCGGGCGGCGCTCGTCGATCAAGGTGGCGGACACGTAGTCGTCCTCCGCCGCGGCGTACTCCTCCCCTTCCAGCAGATCCGCGAGCGTGCCGGTCAGCCTGCTCAGCCCGCGCACAGCGGTGAGCGGCACCTTGCGCACGGATTCGAGCCCGTCCGCGCCCAGATCCACGATCCACACCCCTTTGGAATCGCTGCGCTCGCCGAACGAATACGGCAGCGGACTTCCCGAGTACCGCAGCCAAGGCCGGATCTCCTGCGGCGAGTGCAGATGTCCGAGCGCCGCGTAGTCGACGCCCTCGAACGCCGACGCGGGGACCGTCTCCACGCCTCCTACAGAAATGGACCGCTCGGACTCCGTGGGTTGACCGCCCACCACGAAGGCGTGCGCCAGCACCACGGACCGCACGGGGGCCCCGCCGCGCCCCGCTTCCGCGAGATCCGCGCGCACCCGGCCCATCGCGGCGGTGAGCACCTCCTCGTGGGTGCGGGCCGCGGGCACATCCAACTCCCGCCGGCACACGTCCGGCTCCAAGTACGGCAGCCCGTAGAAACGGACGGGACCGTGCTCATCCTCGAGGACCACCGGCTCCGCGACGGCGGCCACGGTGGTGAACAGGTGCAGCCCGCCGGCCGCCGCGAAGTCCGCGCCCGATCCGAGCCGTGCCGGTGAATCGTGGTTGCCGGAGGTGGCGACGATGGCCGCGCCCGCCTCCCGCAACGCGACGAACGCGCGGTTGCATGCCCGTACCGCCTCGGCACCGGGGACCGACCGGTCGTAGACGTCACCGGCCAGCACGACGACGTCCACGTGCTCACTGCGGACCACATCGGCGATCTCCGCGAGGACGCGCTCCTGGTCCGCGAGCAGGTCCACGCCGTGGA
>CAYVJJ010000194.1:0-5407 GCA_964451655.1 uncultured Mycobacteriaceae bacterium
AGGGCTTCGGCGGCGTCATGGCCACCTTCGACAACACCCGCCCGCTGGTGGCCGGGATGGCGGTGGGGGTCGCCCGCGCGGCCCTCGAGGAACTGCGGCGCATCCTCACCGAGGCGGGCATCGAGATCTCCTACGACACCCCCGCCAACAACCAGCCCGCCGCGGCCGCCGCCTACCTCGGTCTCGAGGCGGACTGGGAGGCCGCGCAGCTGCTCACCATCCGCGCCGCGTGGATGGCCGACAACAAACAGCCCAACTCGCTGCAGGCGTCCATGGCCAAGGCCAAGGCGGGCCGCATGGGCACCGCGGTGACGCTCAAGGCGGTCGAGTTGGCCGGCAGCATGGGCTATTCGGAGCGCGAGCTGCTCGAGAAGTGGGCGCGCGACTCGAAGATCCTCGACATCTTCGAGGGCACCCAGCAGATCCAGCAGCTCATCGTCGCACGCCGCGTCCTCGGACTCTCCTCGGCCGAGCTGAAGTAGCAGCACACAGCCTGTTCCGCAGCGGGGCCGCGCAGCACACCACACGTCAGTGGTGATCGTTGCGCGGCCCCGTTTCCGCTGCATCGGCACGCTTCCGCGAGTGCCCCGACAGACCCTCCCCTAGACAGTTACCCGGCTAAGGAATAACCTCCACCCAGATAGTTGTTCGGATAAGTACAAGCGGATCGTCGACCACTGTGAGGAGCACCGCATGACCACCGCATTCGACCCGATCGATGTCGGGACACGCACCCTGGACAACCGCGTCGCCATGGCGCCGATGACGCGCAGCCGCGCGTTCGGCCCGCACAACAGCCCTACGCCGGACATGGCGGCCTACTACGCGCAGCGCGCCGGTGCCGGGCTGATCGTGACCGAGGGCATCCAGCCGAGCCCGATCGGGCAGGGCTACCCCGCCACCCCCGGGCTGCACGCCGATGTGCAGGTGCGCGCATGGCGGCACGTGACCGACGCCGTCCACGCCCGTGGCGGAACGATCTTCGCCCAGCTGATGCACACCGGCCGCGTCGGCCATCCCTCCACGTTCCCGTCCCCGCAGCGCCCCGTCGGCCCGTCGCCGGTGCGGGCCGCAGGACGGATCTTCACCGTCGACGGGAGGCAGGACTTCGTCGTGCCGCGCGCACTCACCGCCGCGGAGATCGACGCCACGATCACCGACTTCGCCTCCGCCGCCCGCAATGCGATGGCCGCCGGGTTCGACGGAGTCGAGCTGCACGGCGCGAACGGCTACCTGCTGCACCAGTTTCTGTCCTCGAACGCCAACCGGCGCACCGACCGGTGGGGCGGTCCCCCGGAGAACAGGGCGCGCGCGGTCGTCGACGCCGTGCGGGCGGTCGCCGCGGCCGTCGGCGCGGAGCACACGGCCCTGCGGATCTCCCCGGCCAACCCGCTGAACGACATCGTCGAGGACGACTACGAGCGGACTTACCCGCTGGTTCTCGATGCGCTCGACGACCTGGGCCTGGCGTATCTGCACGTGCTGGAATCGACCGCCCCGGAGTTCACTCCCGTGCTGCGCCGGGCGTGGTCCGGACCCTTCATGCTCAATCCGGCGACCCCCGGCGGCAATACCGGTCCGGAGCACCTGGGTCTCGTCGACAGCGGGGCCGCCGACCTCGTGTCGTTCGGTCAGCTGTTCATCGCGAACCCCGACCTGCCCGCGCGGCTCCGGAGCCGCGCACCGCTGGCGCTGCCGGACATGTCGAAGGCCTACGGCGGGGACCACCGCGGCTACACCGACTACCCCGCCATGGCCGACGCGGCCCTGGCCTCGGATTGACCCGGCCCCACCGGAAGGAGACGCCATGCCGCACCACGAAGGCACAGCCGGTCGCACCGTCCTGATGACCGGGGCCGGCGGTATGTGCACGCACTGAACCATGACGGACCGCAGGACCCCCGTCGCGACCGTCCGCCGTGGGAGTATCGCGCCTATGCTTCCGTGGGGACGGGAGGATCCTGATGTACGAGCACACCGCGCGACCGCAGGCCCGGGCCGGGCGGGACGGCAGCGACGACGTCCTCGCCCGGCTCGCGCCGGTCAGTCACGCCGTTTTCCGGGTGGCCCGCCTGCACAAGACGCTCGCCGGACAGCTGCTGCGCAATGCCGGGCTCTACCCCAACCAGGAACTCGTGATGATGCGCCTGTGGACCGACGGGCCGCAGCGCCAGGTGGACCTGGTGCGCATGCTGGAGTCGGAGGCCCCCATCATCACCCGCACCATCAAGCGCCTCGAGAAGTCCGGGCTGGTGCGCACCTCACGGAGCACCGACGACGGCCGCGTGATCATCGTCGAGGCGACCGCCGAGAGCCGAGGGCTGCGCGACGAGGTCGAGAAGGCCTGGGCCACACTGGAATCCTGGACCATCCAGGAGTGGGATGACGACATGCGCACAGCAGTGCTCGACGCGCTCGGCGCCCTGGAGGCCAACCTGGCCGCGGCGGAACCCACGCAGCCGGAGTCCGACGGGCCCGGCACCGCCGTGTGACGGCCGTCAGGCCCCGCCGGCCGCCTTCTGCAGTGCCTCGCTGATCTCCCCCGCGTCGGCGCTCACGGTCGCGGCCGCGTCCGCGCACCCGCCGCCGGCGGCGGAGCGGCACGCCTGGGTCTGGAACGCCTGCGATTCACTGATGATCCGGTGGGCATTCTTCTCCAGCACCGGCACCACGCCGTTCTCGGGCAGCCCATCGATCATGTCGAGCAGCGCATGCGACCGCCGGGCCAGCGATTGGACGCACCGGCCCAATTCGGTACCGGCGAGACCGGTGCACGTCTGCTGGAACTCAGGCGCGAAGTAGTCGCGCACCTGCCCCCAATCGAGCGCCGGCGCCGACGGACCGGTCCCACCACCCGGCCCCGTGGCGTCCTGGTCCGCAGCGGTCGTCGCCGCGGTGCCGGCCGCCGGGCCGGAATGGGACGCCGCCGGACCGGCGCCGCTGCCGCATGCGGCGATCCCCACTGCTCCGGCGACGGCCGCCGCAGCCAGCACAGCCCGCGCGGCGCCGCCTCCGGCCTGTAGTCTCTCCGCGGTCCTCACCCGGCCCGTTCTACCACCGCGGTCCTACGCCCGCCGCTGCGGAACCGCATGCGCCCCGTACTCACATCCGCCACCACCGCGTGACCCCTACCTCGTCCAGGAACCGGCGGTCGTGGCTGACCGCGATCAGCGCGCCCGGCCATCCGCGCAGGGCGTCGGCCAGCTGCTCGACGGACTCGATGTCGAGGTTGTTGGTCGGCTCGTCGAGCATGAGCAGTTGCGGCGCCGGCCTCCGGAACAGCACGACGCCCAACGCGGCGCGCAGCCGTTCTCCGCCGGATAGCGAACCTATGGTCCGCGACGAGGACGCACCGCGGAACAGCAGCCGTGCCAGGTGGGCGTGCACGGTCTCCGGATCCGCCCCGGGCCGCGCCTGCGCGACCGCCTCGGCCACCGTCGCACCGTCATCGAGGAACCCGATCCGCTGCGGAAGCCAGGCTGCCGGCACCCGCAGCCCATCGGACGCGGCGATCGCGCGCAGCATTGTCGTCTTGCCCGAGCCGTTGCGGCCCACGAGACCGACACGCTCGGGCCCCGCCACCGTCACCTCGCCGCCCGCCTGCATGCCGTCCTCCACGGCCCGGTCGACCGGCATGGTGAGCACCTCGCGTCGGACCGGCAATGCGCACTCGGGCAGGTCGATACGGACGCGCTTGTCCTCGCGGACATGGCGCTGCGCCTCCTCGAGCGCCTCGGACGCCCGCTCCACCTCGCCCTCGTGCGCGCCGCGCAGTTTGCCCGCCGACACTTGCGCCTCGCGCTTGCGCAGGCCCATGACGATCTTCGGCTCACGCTTGCTGTCCTGCATCTTCTTGCCGTAACGCCGGCGCCGGTCCAGCTTGATCCGCGCCTGGACCATTTCCGCACGCTGCTTGCGGAGGTCGCCGCGCGCGTCGGACACCCGCTGTGCGGCCGCTGCTTGCTCCGCCTCGATGACCGCGCGGTAGCGGCTGTAGGGGCCACCGAAGCGCCGGATACGCCCGTCACGCAATTCCGCTGTGGTGCGGACGGATTCGAGCAGGTCCAGGTCGTGGCTGATGACGATGACCGGGCCGTCCACGGATCGGAGCACCTCGCGCAGCCGCGTCCGTGCCGACGAGTCCAGGTTGTTGGTGGGCTCGTCCAGCAGCAGTGCGCGCGGCTGTGCGAGCAGCAGACCGCCAAGCGCCGTCATCGTCGCCTCCCCGCCGGACAGCGTGCCCACCCGTCGGTCGAGGTCGTCGTCCGGCAGACCCAGCCGGGTGAGCATGGCGCGGCAGCGGGCATCGACGTCCCAGTCGTCGCCCACCGTCTCGAAATCGTCCGCTGCAGCGGAACCGTTCTCGATGCGGCGCAGTGCGTCGCGGACAGCAGCCACGCCCAGGACGTCGGCGACGCTGCGGTCCGCCTCCATCGCGGCGTTCTGCGGCAGCACCGCTACCGGCTGCGGTATCGACACCGAACCGCCTGCGGGGGGCAATTCCCCCGCCAGCAGGCGGAACAGAGTGGTCTTCCCCGCGCCGTTGCGGCCGATGAGTGCGGTGATGCCGTCGGGGAACGTCGCGGTCAGTCCGTCGAACACGGGGGCGCCATCCGGCCAGGCGAAGGCGAGGTCCGAGATGATCACGGCGTCGCCGGGACCCGCGCCGGTGTGAGGACGCGCGTGCGGGGAATCGTGGGATGAGGGCATGGGTGCTCCCGAGGTGTGCTGCTGGAGGGCTGCGGACTACCTCAGGTGGAGCACCGGCATCACCGTTTCCCGATCGACTGCGGAGGACGGACGGCCGCCGCACGGTCGGCCGGACTCCGCCGAACGTCCGACCCGCAGCGACAGCGGACGAATCGTAACGCACCGGCGTCCGTGCGGCAATGATCGTGTTACCCGGCCCACCCCGTCCGATGCCGATAGGGTTCCGGGTCATAGGGTGACGACAGCGGTGGACAACGGGTTACAGCTAGTTTCCGCGGCGCGGGGCCGCGACGAGTGGCTGCCGCCCGCCACGACTGCACGCCGCTGCAGAAATACGGTTCCGCGGGGAAGGAACGCCCATGCTCTTGACCAGATCAACCGAGCTCGTGTCGCAGTACACCGGCAAGGCGCAGGAGGCCGCACGCAGTGTGCTGGTGATGCAACGCGCGGGCCTGATCCCGTTCCCCCGGCTCGACCACGGCATACAGTCGCTGATCGCCCTGAACAAGTACGGGCCGTTCGTCGGCGCGGCCAAGCATGCGGCGGCACTGACCCCCGAGCGCCCCGCGCTCATCGACGACCTCGGTCCGCTCACCTTCCGCCGACTCGACGAGCAGTCCAATGCGCTCGCCCGTGCCTGGCAGGCGGACGGACTGGGGCAGGGTTCGGTCATCGCCGCGCTGTGCCGCGACCATCG
>CAYVJJ010000195.1:0-5368 GCA_964451655.1 uncultured Mycobacteriaceae bacterium
GACTCGTTCGCATCGAGTAGGTCAGGGGTTCGATTCCCCTCAGCTCCACCCCGCAAAACGCCGGGACACCGCAGAGGCGGTGTCCCGGCGTTTTGTTGCGCCGAGCGGTCGGGGTACGCCGACGGCCTGGCGTCAGCCTCGGCGAGGGGATCCACACCGGCACGGAAGGGGACAGGAATGGCCTTCACCGACGCGGAGCTCGCCTACCTGCGGGGCGAGACGATCGGCCGATTGAGCACCGTGGGACCCACCGGCGGACCGCAGATCCGGCCGGTGGGGGTGCACCTGGGGCCGGACGACACGACGATCGATGTGGTGGGCCACGCGCTGGCGGACACGCAGAAGTGGCGCAACGTCCAGCGCAACCCCCAGGTCGCCTTCATCGTGGACACGGTGGTCTCGGTCTCGCCCCCGGAGGCGCGCGGTATCGAGATCCGGGGCGACGCCGAGGTTCTGCCCGGGCAGGGCACGACGAGCGGAGGCCTCAGCGGCGACGTGATCCGCATCCGCCCGCGGCGCATCGTGGCGTGGGGTCTGGACGGGCAGGGCACCCGGGCGCGCAATGTGAGGTGAGCCGCGCTCCCTCTCAGGAATCTTCGCGGCCACCTCGTCGACGCTGTTGGTCAGCGGGCCTGGCAGTTCGACACCGCGGAGGTGATGGCCACGCCGGACACCGATCCGGAGGTGTTCGACCAGGTGGTCGAGTTCGCCGGCGAGATCGGCATGGAGCCCGCCCCGCTGCGCAAGGAGAAGGCGGGCTACGTCCTGAACTCGCTGCTCGTGCAGTTCCTCAACGCCGCGGCCGAACTCGCCGGCGACGGCTACGCTGAACCGGCGGATGTGGACACGGTGTGCAGGCTCGCAGCCTGGCTCAAGGCGGTATACATCGACCAGGGCAAGCTCGGAGTGGCCACGGGGGAGGGGTTCTACACCTACCCGGCCAAGTGAGGTCCGTCTTACGCGTGACGCCGCGCCACCAGCGGCGCGTCACGCACGTCGTCACTGCGGATGGCGGCCGACTGCCGGCGCTGAACAGGCGGTCGGCGGCGATTCCGCTACGTCGGCGGTGGATCTCGACCCGTAGTCTGTGCGCATGCGAGACGGCGGATCCGGCGAGTTGCACTTGTGCTGCCTGCTCTGGGCGAGGACCGGAGAGTCCGTACGCCTGCATGCCTACGAGGACGCGGTGCTGGCCATGCTCGGCCGGCACGGCGGCGAAGTCACGCATCGTGCCCTGCGTGCCTCCGCCGACGGCGACGGGCCCGACGAGGTGCAGTTCTTCCGCTTCCCCGGCGAAGACGCGCTGCGTGGCTATCTCGACGACCCGGATCGGCTGGCGCTCCGCGACGACCGCGACCGCGCCATCGCACGCACCGAGCTCTTCCCCGTGGCGTTCGCCCCGCCGCCGGCGTGATCCGTCCTCGAGGCCATTGTCTCAGGACCCGGCGGCGTGCTCCGCGACGAACTCGGCGACGGCGTCCGCGACCAGCCGCGGCGAGTGGAACGGAAGCCAGTGGCCGGTCGCCAGGTCGGTGCGCGACAGCGCGGTCACCCAGCGTTCGGTGTCGGAGTAGATGGCCGGCCGCAGGGCGATGTCGCGGCGGTTGACGATCAGGTGCACCGGGACCGACGTGGCACGCGGGGAGGGGCGTCGCAACCGCGGCACGATGTTCGCGGAGTAGATGCGCAGTCCGTTGATCATGTCCCGCTGCAGCGACGGCGCCAGGTGGATCCGCTCGGGCGGCGTGCCGTCGATGATGCGGAGGAACCGGCGCCACAGGCCGGGCCGCCCCGCCGCCCGGAAGAACAGCGCGGGCACCACGGGAGTCATGAAGAAGCCGGTGTAAGCCGACGACGCGAGCTGCGCGAGCGCCTGGCCGATGCCGCGCGGAGTGGGGCGGGTCAGGCGCGCGCGCACCCAGACGGCCAGATGGTCGAGACTGGGCCCGGAGATCGAGGTGAACGACCCGATCCACTCGTCGGCGTCCGCACGGCACACCGCCTCCCAACCCTGCACCGAACCCCAGTCGTGGCCCACCAGGTGCACGGGCCGGTCGGGGCTGACCGCCGTGATGACCGCCATCAGGTCGTCGGCGTACTCGTCGATCCGCAACGCGCTGATCCCATCCGGCACGGTGGATTCGCCGTGCCCCCGGGTGTCGTAGGTGATCACGCGATGGTGCGGGGCCAGCAGGGGCGCGACGCCGTCCCACAGCCGGTGGGAGTCCGGCCATCCGTGCACCAGCACGACGGTGGGGCCGTCGGGGTCGCCCTGCTCGAACACGGCCAGGTCGACGTCGCCGCGCGTGACGGTCCGGCGGCGGATGCCGGATCCGCCGGAGCCGTGCGCCGGCGCGGAGTGGGAACCGGAAGCCATCGTGCGTCTCCTCAGTCGTCGTGTCGTCGGGACGGCAACGGACGTACCGACCATGCGCTATTGTCCTACTGTCTAACAGTGATCGTGACGAAAAGCACAGCGGGAAGGCCGGCAGGGGCGGCCGGCGGGGAGAGGGAAGCCATGGGGACGGCGCGGAGGTTTCTGTCGGCGGCGGGAGCGGTGCTGCTCACGCTGGGGGTGATCGCGGCGGTGGCGGTGCCGGCAGGTGCGGAGCCCGCGCGGGCGGAACCTGCGGGGGCGGAGCCGGCACCCGCAGTGGCCTCGGGCCCCACGGCGGGTGCCCTCGGGCAGCGGTGGACCGCCACCCACGACGGCCCGCAGCGCTTCCCCGGCGTCCACGTGCAGCCGGACGTGCCCATCACGATGAGCGACGGCGTGGTGCTCAAGGCCGACGTCTACCGGCCGGCCGATGCCGCGGGCGCGCCCGTGGACGCGAAGACGCCGGTGATCGTCAACATGACCCCCTACACCAAGCTCGTGTCGCGGTTGGCGAACCTGGCGCTGTCCATCCCCGGTCTCGAGGAGCCGGTGATGGACTTCGCGCGTTCGATCAACGCCACGGGCACCCCGTTCGAGGGCGTCGCTGACCTGGTCAAGACCCTCTCCGGCGGCGGGATCCGCACGTTCGCCGTGGACCCGCAGCTGGTGCGCTCCGGCTACACCCAGGTGGTGGTGGACGTGCGTGGCACCGGGTTCTCGCAGGGGATCTGGCAGGTGTTCCAGTCGCGGGAGCAGGAGGACACCCTCGAGGTCATCGACTGGGCCGCGTCGCAGCCGTTCTCCGACGGCAAGGTGGGCATGAACGGCGTGTCCTACTCCGCGATCAACCAGGTGCAGGCCGCCGCCAACAACCCGCCCGCCCTGGGCGCCATCTTCCCGGTGGAGCCGGGCTCGGACCTGCTGCGGGACGTGGTCGCGCCCGGCGGCGGCGTCGGCGTGGGATTCCTGCCGCTGTGGCTCGCGGCGATCGACGGGCTCAAGTGGCTGCCCGACGTCCGCTCGATGCTGCGCGGCGATTTCGACGAACAGTGGCTGCGGGACCGGATGGCGGACCCGGCCACGTTCCTGGACGTGTTCGCCGACGCCGTCACGGTGCCCACGGTCGACGCCGTGCAGGGAGACCTGCGGCGCCTGCTCGACAAGGACAGCACGCTCCGCCGCGACCTGCAGTCGCACCCGGAGAACATCACCGTGCCCACGATGGTCTACGGCGGCTGGCACGACCTGTTCGCCAACAGCGAGCCGCGCATCTACAACGCCATCCCGCTGCCGCCCGGCAGCAAGCAGCTGATCATGGGCGACGGTTACCACCTGACCTTCGGCAGCGGCTTCGGCGAACCCGGCAACCCGCCGCGCCTGGACGTGCTGCAGCGGGCCTGGTTCGACCACTGGCTCAAGGGCGTCGACAACGGGATCGAGACCTACGGGCCGGTGACGATGCTGCAGCAGGGCGGCGGCTGGATCACCGCCGGGCAGTTCCCGCAGCCGGGCATGCAGTTCCAGCGGCTCTACCTCGACGCGGCGCCCAGCGGCACCGCGCCGGGGTCGGTGCACGACGGCACGCTCACCGCCGACGGGCCCGGCGCGCCGGCCACCCTGACGGTGGCGCCGTCGCTGAACACGCTGTGCTCGCGTGACGCCGCCGAGCAGACGATCGGGATCGTGGCGATGGTGGAGGCCTGCGGCCGCGATTCGCGGATCGCCGAGCAGGCGGCCCTGTCGTTCACCAGCGACCCGGTGGACGCGCCGACGGTGATCTCCGGCCCGGTCAACGTGCACCTGAACACGGTGATGGACGCCTCTGACGGGTACTGGACGGCCACCCTCAACGACGTCGCGCCCGACGGGCGGTCCACGGTGCTCACCAGCGGCCAACTCGTCGCCTCCCTGCGCGCGATCGACGGGGACAAGAGCGGATACTCGCCGGACGGCGACCTCGTCGATCCCCACCACATCCTCTCGCTCGACGCGCTGGACCCGGTCACGCCGGGGAAGCCCACGCAGCTCGATGTGGGGCTCGTCGCCACCGACGCGGTGCTGCAGCCCGGGCACCGGCTGCGCGTGGACGTGTTCGCGTCCAACTTCCCCAAGGGGCTGCCTCCGCGACCGCTGCTCAACGCGAGCGGACTCAAGCCCGAGCACCTGGTGCTCGACCCCGCCTCGCCGAGCTACGTGACGGTGCCGTCCGGCCGCCCGGTCGGGTAGCGCCGGCCGCCGAGGCCCGGCCGGAGGCGGCCGGGCCCGCCGTCAGCGGGGTGGGACGGGGCGACGACGCGTCCCACCCTTAAACCGGATTTCCCTGCGGGAAGTCCGTCACGTCTTGACACCTGTTGTGAGCGCGGTTACATCTTAATGGGTAAGTCGTTTAGGGCTTAACAAAACCGGTGCGGCCGGTGATGCAGTCTCACGCTAGGACGATCATGACCCTGACCTCCTCCGCGGCGCCGACCGCGACGATGATCGGTGCCCGGCTCGAGCGGCTCCCGCTGAGCCGCTGGCACATCAAGGCGCGCGTGATCGTGGGCGCTGTGACGTTCTTCGACGGGTTCGACCAGTTGATGATCGCGTACTCGATGCCGGTCCTCGGCCCCAAGTGGGGACTGAGCCCCGCGGCCATCGCATGGGTGATCGCGGTCGGCGGAATCGGGATGCTCGTCGGCGCGCTCGGCGGCGGCTGGCTGGCCGACAGGATCGGGCGCCTGCACGTGATCGCCGGCTCGCTGGTGGTCTATGCGGTGATGAGCCTGGGCATGGGGATGGTCGACAGCCTGGGGCTGTTCATCCTCTTCCGGTTCATCCAGGGTGTCGGCCTGGGGGCCGAGGTGCCCGTCGCCGCCTCCTACATCGGCGAGATCACCAAGGCGCACGGGCGCGGGCGTTTCGTGCTGATGTACGAGGTGATCTTCCCCGTCGGTCTGGTGGCCTCAGCGACGGTGTCCTCCTGGGTGGTGCCCCACTGGGGCTACAAGA
>CAYVJJ010000196.1:0-5323 GCA_964451655.1 uncultured Mycobacteriaceae bacterium
ACGTAGTCGTACCGGTCCAGTACCGGGTGCAGCACGCGCGCCAGCGCCTGCTCGCGGCCGACCTCGCTGACGAGCTGGATCTCCGCGGCCGACAGGTCGATGTTGCTGGGCAGCAGATCCATTCCGTCGACGCGGGTGCGCATGAGGACGTCGTCGATGTCGACCCCGCGCTCGACCAGCAGGTTGTAGACGGTGCGCTCGAGATCGTGGTGCGCGACGCCGAGCCCCGCCGACAGCGCACCCTGCGGGTCGAGATCCACCAGCAGCACCCGGCGGCCGTACTCCGCGAGCGCCGCGCCCAGATTGATGGTGGACGTGGTCTTGCCCACGCCGCCCTTCTGGTTGCACATCGCGATCACGCGCGCCGTGCCCCCGCGGGGGGCCGGACCCGGCTCGGGGATCTCGCGGAGCGGCCGGCCGGTCGGCCCCAGCTCCACGGAGGCGGAACCGTCTTCGCCCGCCGGGGCATGCGGGGATTCGAACAACACTCCGTCCCCGGCGTCCGTGACACCGCTCTCGGATGCCGGCGGTTGCGCTGCCGTCACAATCGGTACTCCCCTCCGCTCGACGCGGGCCGTCTCGACGCGGTCAGTCTATTGGCCGAAACCTCCCTCAGGAGCCTATCCGCCGAAGCGCCCGGGCCGCACGGCACGGTCCGCGCCGTCACCGTGCCCGCGGGTGCGCACCCGCCCACACCTCCCGCAGCGCACCGACGGTGACCATCGTGTATATCTGCGTGGTGGACACCGATGCGTGGCCCAGCAGTTCCTGCACCACACGCACGTCCGCGCCGCCGTCGAGCAGATGGGTCGCGAACGAGTGCCGCAGGGTGTGCGGCGAGACGCCCGCCGCGATCCCGGCACGCGCGGCGGCATCCTGCAGCACCTGCCATGCGCTCTGCCGCGACAGCCGGCCGCCCCGCGCGTTGAGGAACAACGCCGGGCCCCCGCGCCTGGCCAGGGCCGGCCGCCCCCGCACCAGGTAGGCGTCGACGGCCGCAAGGGCCGGACGGCCCACCGGCACCACCCGCTGCTTCCCCCCTTTGCCCGACAGGACCACCGACCGCGAGTCCGCATCGATGTCGTCGACGTCGAGGGCGATCGCCTCGGAGATCCGCGCTCCGGTCGAATACAGCGTCTCGAGCAGGGCACGGTCGCGCAGCCCCCGGGGCGCGGCCGTACCGCCGCCCGCCTCGTCCCCGTCTGCGCCGGGGCCTCCCGCCGCGTCGAGCAGCCTGACCACCTCGTCCACGGACAGCGACTTCGGCAGGCGCCGGCCCGCCCGGGGCGGATGGACTTCGCGTGCGACGTCGGCGGGCACCATCCGCTCGGCCGCGGCGAACTTGTGCAGGCCGCGCACCGCCACGAGCGCGCGCGCCGCGGAGCTGGCGGCGAGCGGGGCGGTCCCCGCCTCCGGATCGCCGCGCCGCAGATCCGCGAGGAATCCGGACACGGCGGCCTCGGTGACCTCCGCGAGGTCCCGCACATCGTGCGCGCGCAGGTAGGCGCAGTACCGGCTCAGGTCACGCCGGTAGGACGCGAGAGTGTTGCGCGCCGCCCCGCGCTCCACGGTCAGATGGTCGAGGAATCCGCGGACCTGGTGCGCCAGCGGGTCCGACTCCGCCGCGACCGGGACCATGTCAGCGACCGCCCCGCCCGCGCACACGCGCGCCGAACGCCGTGGACGCCACCGGCGGCGGGGAGTCGACCGGGCGCGGACGCCCCGCTCCGGTGCGCACGGCCGACACCGCCAGGACACCCGCGACCGCCGCCGCGTTGACGATCTCGCCGGCGAACACCATCGACACCGCCTCCGCCAACGGCACCGTGCGCACCTCCAGATCCGCCTCCTCGTCGTGCGCCTCGGGCCGCTCGACGCGTCGCAGTCCCTCCGCCAGGTACACGCGCAGGGTCTCGTCGGTGAACCCCGGCGAGGCCGCCAGATCCGCGAGGACCGACCAGCGCGACGCCTCCAGGCCCGCCTCCTCGACCAGCTCGCGCTGCGCGCCCGCCACTGCCGATTCGCCCGCGACGTCCATGAGCCCGGCGGGCAACTCCCAGATCCGCGCCCCCAGGGGATGACGGTACTGGCGGATCAGCACGATCCGGTCGTCGTCGTCCAGGGCGGCGACGACGACGGCGGCGTGATGCTCCACCACTTCACGGCGCGCGCTGCCTCCACCGGGCATCGCCACTTCGTCTACGCGGAGGGCGACGATCGCGCCGTCGTAGACCAGCTCCGACCCGGTCACGGTGAACTCGTGCCGTCCCCCCGCCGCGGAGCCTGCATCGGTCATCGCGCGCTCGTCCTCCGTCTTCTCCGGTCCGTCGGTATGCGGTCAGTCCTCGGCGCCCGCGGTGGCCGCGGCGTGCGCGGTTCCGGGGCTCCCGGCCTCGTGCCGCGGTCGGTCGCCGTCCGCGTCCGCCGCCGTGTCGCGGGTGCCCGCGTCATCATCCCTGCCGGGGATGTCCACCGGCAGCCGCTCCTGCGCCTTGTAGTCGAGCGCCGCGGCGACGAAGGCGTGGAACAGCGGATGCGGGCGGGTGGGACGGCTCTTGAGTTCCGGGTGCGCCTGCGTGGCCACGAAGAACGGGTGCACGTCCCGGGGCAGCTCGATGAACTCCACGAGCCGGCCGTCGGGCGAGGTGCCGCTGAACACCAGGCCGGTCGACGCGATCCGGTCGCGATAGGCGTTGTTGACCTCGTAGCGGTGCCGGTGGCGCTCCGAGATGGATTCGGAACCGTAGATCCCGGCGACCACCGAGCCTGCCTGCAGCCGCGCCGGGTATGCGCCCAGGCGCATCGTGCCGCCCAGGTCCGCCTCCCCCGCGACGGCGGCCTTCTGGTCGGCCATCGTGGCGATCACGGGTTCGGGGGTGTCGGGCTCGAACTCGGCGGAGTTCGCCTCCCCGATCCCGGCGGTACGCGCCGCCTCGATCACCGCGCACTGCAGCCCCAGGCACAGCCCCAGCAGCGGGATCCCGCGGGTGCGCGCGTACCGGATGGCCCCGACCTTCCCCTCGATGCCCCGGATCCCGAAGCCGCCGGGGATCAGCACGCCGTCGACGTCGCCGAGCGCCGCCTGGGCGCCCGCCTCGGTCGTGCAGTCGTCCGAGGGCACCCAGGCGATCTCGACGTGCGCACGGTGCGCGAAACCCCCCGCACGCAGGGCTTCGGTGACCGACAGGTACGCGTCCGGGAGGTCGACGTACTTGCCGACCAGCGCCAGACGCACCGTCTCGGTGGGTTCGTGCACCCGCCGCAGCAGGTCGCCCCAGACGGTCCAGTCCACATCGCGGAACGGCAGCCCCAGCTTGCGGACCACGTACGCGTCGAGCTGCGCGCGGTGCAGCACCCTCGGGATGTCGTAGATCGACGGCGCATCGGGCGTCGAGATCACGCCGTCGATGTCCACATCGCACATCAGCGCGATCTTCGCGCGCAACGGATCCGGGACGTCGCGGTCCGCGCGCAGGATCAGCGCGTCCGGCTGGATGCCGATGTTGCGCAGCGCCGCCACCGAGTGCTGGGTGGGCTTGGTCTTGAGCTCCCCGGACGGCGCCAGGTAGGGGATCAACGAGACATGCATGAAGAAGACGTTGTCGCGCCCCACGTCGTGGCGGATCTGCCGCGCCGCCTCCAGGAACGGCTGGGACTCGATGTCGCCGACGGTGCCGCCGATCTCGGTGATCACCACGTCCGGGACCGCGCCCTCGCCGTCCTCATCGGCCATCGCCAGAATGCGGCGCTTGATCTCGTCGGTGATGTGGGGAATCACCTGCACCGTGTCGCCCAGATACTCACCGCGGCGCTCCTTGGCGATGACCTCCGAATACACCTGACCGGTGGTCACGTTCGCGAATCCGGACAGGTTCCGGTCCAGGAACCGCTCGTAGTGCCCGATGTCCAGGTCCGTCTCCGCGCCGTCCTCGGTGACGAACACCTCACCGTGCTGGAACGGGTTCATGGTGCCCGGATCCACATTGAGGTACGGATCGAGCTTCTGCATCGTCACCCGCAGGCCCCGGGCGGTGAGCAACTGCCCCAGGCTGGATGCGGTGAGTCCTTTGCCCAACGACGACGCGACGCCGCCCGTGACGAAAAGGTACTTGGTCGAAATACGCGCTGAATGGCGTGGCAGTTGCAACGAAGCTCCCGTGTGACCTTGCAGGTGGATTTTTGGGCCCGCCGACCCACGGGACCTCACGGTAACACCTCGGACGTCGCCGTGGTGGCGGACGCACCGGCGGCGTGTGCAGCGACACGCCGCCGGCGGAACAGCCTCAGGACAGCCTCAGGACGGCCTCAGGACACCGTCAGGGCCGCCGCCCCGGGGCCCACCCCGTACTGTCCGGAGCGCCCCTCCAGCTCCTCCTTCAGCGCGAGGATGCTGCTGATCCGGCCCGCGCTGCGTTCGATGTTGTCGACCGTGCTCAGATGATGGGATATCGCCGCATCCGAGCGTGCCACCGCCACGGCGCCGTTCCCTTCGGCGGATCCGGCGTCGCCCGCGAGCACGGCGCCGGCGCCCCGCGAGTCCACCGCCGCCGCGAACCGGGCGACGATCGGCCCCTTGTTGCCGTCGTCCGCGGTCCCGGTGACGATCAGCGCAAGCTGCCCCGGCTCCACGGTGCCGTCCTGATAGGAGATGAATCCGCCTGAACGCAGGGTCTGCAGGGCCAGGTCGCGCTCCGCCGGCGTCGACTGCGGCTGCGCGGTCTTCGCGTCCAGCATCAGCACCGCGCCGAGGAGGTCGCCGCCCATGCTGCCCGGATCCACCGCGCCGGTGCCCAGCTGCACTCCCGCCGGCACCACGTTGGACACCGTTGCACGCAGTTGGTCCGCCCCCTGCGCCGTGACGAAGTCGTCCGTCAGCCCTACCTGCCCGGTCACCGTGCCGCCCGCCGCGGAGACGAGGCCGACGGCCCGGTCGACGTTCTCCGGCGTCGCGCTGGGGGTGGTGAACACGACGACAGTTCTGTCGGCCAGCGCCCCGCCCACGATCCGTCCGGCCATCGACGAATCGAATGCGTCGGCCGACTGCAGCTGCAGGTTCTGCGAGTTGACCTGCGACTGCAGGTCATGAACCTGGTTCTGGAGATCCTCTTTGTCGTTGGTCAGCCCGGACATGAGGCTGCCGGAGAGCACCGACGAACCCAGGACCACGCCGATCGCCAACGCCAGGAAGATCGCCGCGATCGAGATCGCATGCTGGCGTAGCGAGATCACGTGAAGAGCCCCTGCACCTTCAGCGCCGCCGAGTTCCACGTGTCGACCGCCCAGTCGATGATCTCCTGGCCCGTGCCGGTCACCGCCACCGCGG
>CAYVJJ010000197.1:0-2010 GCA_964451655.1 uncultured Mycobacteriaceae bacterium
GCGAGGCTCACCGCCACCACGAAGACCAGGTCGAACAGCAGCTCCAGCGGCGAGGAGCCGCGGCCCTCCTCGTGCGGGTCGCGCGGTGCCATACGGCCGGAGGGGCGCAGTGGTGTGGTCACGGGTGACGAGGGTATTGCCTGGGGCGCCCGTGCGCTCACCTCTCCTTGCCCAGCGCCCACACCGGGCCGGTGAGCAGCCAGATCACGGTGACGACGCCGAGCGTCGGGAACAGGCCGCGCAGGGACTCGGCCTGCGCGGTGTCGGCGACCGTGACGGAAAGCAGCAGGACCGCCAGTGCGCTGACCGCGGCGGCGAGCAGCCACATGCCGAACAACCGGCACTCGTGGGCGAATGCGCGACGGCCGTGCGCGGGCGGCTTCACCGGTGCCGGTCCGCCGGCGAAGAGATGCGAGAACCGGGCGTCGGCCCAGCGGATCAGCGAGGGGCCGAACACGACGCTCACGCCCAGGTACAGACCGGCGACGGTGTGGACCGTGCGGACCTCGGCGCCCGAGCGCAGGTCGAGCGCCACCGCCGCCAGCAGCGCGAGGTCCACCAGCGGCACCGACAGCAGCACGACGGTCGCCGCGCGCGGCCTGTGCGCCGGATAGCGCAGTGCCATCCCGGCGGCGACGACCACCCAGAAGGCGATTTCGCATCCGATGATGACTGCGGTGATGTGGCTGTTCATAAGGACAGCCTGGCGTGCAGGCATCCCGTTGCGCGTCCGCCGGAAGGGTGGTGCGGGGTCATCATTTCGGGTGACGACGGGGCCCGCGGCGTGTGGTCGAATGGGGCCGTGCACATCCGGCTCCGCCCGGCCGCAGTCCCGGCGCTCATCGCCCTCGCCTACTTCGCCGGCGGGGCGGTGCTCTATGCGCTGGGGCTGTCGTCACTGACCGGCGGCGACGGGGTCCTGGCCGCCGGCGCGGGGGCATCGTGGCCGCGCCTGGCGGTACTTGCCGGGGTGTGCGCGCCCATCCTCCTGCGCCGCACGCATCCGACCGCGGCGCTGGTGGCCGCGACGGTGCCGATGGTGATCGACGCCCTCATGGGCACGTCGCTGCCGGCGTGGCTCGCCTACGGGGACCTGCTCTACTGCGCGGTGCTGTCGGGATCGCCGCGTGTGCGGGAAAGCCTGGAACGTGGCGGGGTGCTGGTGGTGGGTGCGGCCGCCGTCTGGGCGGCGGTGGCGCTCGGCGACCTGGCGGCGGGGGTGCTGGTGGCCGGAGTGGGCACTCTGCTGGTGCTGACGCCGGTGTGGTGGGCCGGGTCGCTGCGGCGGCAGCGGGAGACGGCCGCCGCCGAACACGCGCGCGCCGAATCGGAGCGGGCCCGGGCGGAATCGGAGCAGGCGCGCGCCGCCGCGGAGAGCGCGCGGGCCGAGGCCGAGTCCGCGCGGTCGTCGGCGCTGGCCCGGATGGCCGAGATGGACCGGGACGCGGCGGTGTCGGACGAGCGCCGACGGCTGGCGCGCGAGTTGCACGACGCCGTCGCCGGGTACCTGTCGGCGATCGCGATCCAGAGCGAAGCGGCGTTGCGGATGCGCGGCGCGGACCCCGACCGCGCGCTGACGGTGCTGGACGCGGTGCGCGCGAACAGCGTCGATGCGCTCGAGGAGATGCAGGCGATGATCGGGTTGTTGCGCGGCGGCGCCGACGAGACCGCGGCCGCCGGACGGCTGGCGGATCTGGACTCGCTCACCGCGTCGGCGCGGGCTGCGGGAACCGAGGTGCGCACCGATCTGCCTGCGGCCGAGCACCTGCGCGGACTCGATCCGGGTGTCGACCTGGCCGCCTACCGCATCGTGCAGGAAGCCCTCACCAACGCGACCAAGCACGCGCCGGGGACGCCGGTGCGGCTGCGGCTCGCGGTGGACGGTGCGTGCCTGACGATCGAGTGCCGCAATCCGCTCGCCGGTGCGGCGGCCGCTCGGGAGTCGCCGGACCGGGGAGTGACAGGTGCGGCGGGCAGGGGATCGTCGGGCTGGGGATCGTCGGGCTGGGG
>CAYVJJ010000197.1:2110-3415 GCA_964451655.1 uncultured Mycobacteriaceae bacterium
GGGGATCGTCGGGCTGGGGATCGTCGGGCTGGGGCGTCGGCAACATCGCCGAGAGGGCGCACGCCGTCGGCGGCCGGGCGGATGCCGGGCGGTCCGGCGGATGCTGGGAGGTGCGGGCCAGGCTCCCGCTGACGCGGGACGGTGTGCCGTGACCGTGCGGGTGCTGCTGGCCGACGACCACGGGGCCATCCGGTCCGGGCTGCGCATGATCCTGGAATCGGATCCGGGCATCGAGGTGGTCGGGGAGGCGGCCGACGGGGCGGTGGCGATCGCGCAGGCGCGGGCGTTGCGGCCGGACGTGGTGCTGATGGACATCCGGATGCCGGGCACGGACGGGATCGCGGCCACCCGGGAGGTCACTGCGCGGACCGGTGCACACGTGCTGATCCTGACCAGCTTCGACGTGGACGGGTACGTGTTCGCGGGCCTGCGCGCCGGCGCCTCCGGCTATCTGCTCAAGACCGTGGGCGCGGAGGACCTGCTGCGGGCCGTGCACACGGTGGCCGAGGGCGAGGGCGTGCTGGCGCCGGAGGTGACGCGCTCGCTGATCGACGCGTTCGCGGCGGCGCCGGAATCGGCAGGCGGCGGGGGCGCGGGGCGGGATGACGGTGACGGCGGGGGCCGTGACGGTGGAGCAGGTGACGACGCAGGCGGTGATCCTGCCGGGGCGGGGCTGACCGTGCGCGAACGTGAGGTGCACGATTGCCTGGCCGAGGGGCTGTCCAACCGGCAGATCGCGCGGCGCCTGGGGATCGGCGAGAACACCGCGAAGACCCATGTGGCCAGGGTGCTGCGCAAGCTCGATCTGCAATCGCGGATCCAGGTGGCGATCCGCGCGAGGTCTACCCGTTCTCCAGGGGAGTGAGCGGGGCGGGGCGCGGCCGCGTACCCCTCGACGGCGGGACGGCGGGGCCGTGCACTGGGGGTTTGACGTACTCCGTGGCGCGCGGTTTACTGACAATGTAATCGAACGTGTGTTCTCATATGTTCGATGTGCAATACCGGCTTTGCCGGCCGGTTCGGTCAGGATCGTGTCTTCCCCGCGATCGCCGGCCGCCCGTCCGCCGAAGGTGTGCAACCGTCGGCCCGGCCGCGGCGGCTGCTCGGAGTGCGGGAGGAGTGCGCGCGATGGCGGGGTTCGCCGCGGCGGTCGATGAGGCGACGGTCGGAACAGTGGATACCGGGTCCGACGACGGCGTGAGGACGGGGGCCGGCGGGGGCGCGGCTCCCGGGCGTCGGCCCGCCCGTGCCGCCCGCGAGAAGACGATCGCGCACCTGCGCCGGCGCATGGCCGCCGTGTCCTCG
>CAYVJJ010000197.1:3515-5319 GCA_964451655.1 uncultured Mycobacteriaceae bacterium
GAGGCCCCGTTCCCGATCCATGCAGTCCCGGCCCCGGCGGCTCCCTCCCGGACACGACCGGACGCAGAGGCGGACAGGGGCGCCCCGGTCACCGCAGCCCCGGACGCCCCCGCCCCACGGGCGTCCGTCGGTGAGAACCTGCTCGTCTCCCTGCCGGGGCTGGCCGAGGCGCTGCCCGCGGGCGGTGTCACACGCGGCACGGTCACTGCGGTCACCGGCTCCCGTGCCCTGCTGCTCGGACTCCTGGCGCAGACCACCGCTCAGGGCGGGTACGCGGCGGTGGTGGGGCAGCGCGGTCTGGGGCTGCTGGCGGCGGTGGAGATGGGGGCGGACCTCGGCCGTATCGCGCTGGTGCCGGAGCCGGGTCCGGACCGTGTCGGGGTGGCGGCGGTGCTGCTGGACGGCATGGACCTGGTGGTACTGGATCTGGCGGGTGCGAGCGTCCCCCCGAGCCGCTCGCGCGCGGTGGTGGCCCGTGCCCGCAGCCGGGGCGCGGCGCTGGTGGTCACCGGGGGCGAGTGGGAGGGCGCTGAGGTGCGCATCGATGCCCGGGTCAGCGGATACGAGGGACTCGGCGCCGGGTGCGGACGGGTGCGCGGTATGCGCATGGACGTGCGGGCCCGGGGGCGGGCGTTCCCCTCGCGCGGGGTGGGTATGGCCCTGCGGCATCGGCGTGGGCGCATGGGCTGGTCGACCGGGGAGGAACCGGCGCCGGCGGGGGGAGTGCGTCCTGCGTCCGTCGATGCGCGTACGGGGGAGGACCGCCGTGGCGCGTGACCCCGGATCCACCAGGGTTCTGGCCCTGTGGTGTCCCGATTGGCCGGCGGTGAGTGCGGTCGCGGATGCGGACCTGCCGCCGAGCGAGCCCGCCGCGGTGCTGCATGCCGGTCGCGTGGTGGCGTGCACGGCGGTGGCCCGCGCGGCCGGGGTGCGCCGGGGGCTCCGGCGCCGGGAGGCCCAGTCCCGGTGCCCCGGGCTGCATGCGGCGGAGTTCGACGCGGACCGGGACGCCCGCACGTTCGAACCGGTGGTGGCCGCGGTGGAGCAGGTGGTGCCGGGCGTGGAGATCCTGCGGCCCGGGCTGCTGGCGGTGCCGGCGCACCGGGCCGCCCGGTACTTCGGCGGCGAGCATGCGGTGGCCGAGCCGCTGATCGACGCGGTCGCGGCCGCAGGGGGCGGGCTCGCCGGCGTGGAGTGCCAGGTGGGGATCGCCGACGCTCTGGCCACCGCGGTGGTCGCGGCCAAGCGCGGGCGCCGGGTGGAGCCGGGGCGGGACCGCGCGTTCCTGGCCCCGCTCCCGGTGGGGGTGCTCACTGACGAACCGAGCCTGTCCGTCCCCGGCCGTGATGATCTGGTGGACCTGCTGCGGCGCATGGGTATCCGCACCGTGGGGGCGTTCGCCGGACTGCCGCGGGCCGACGTCGCCTCGCGGTTCGGCGCGGATGCGGCGGCGGCGCACCGGATGGCCTGCGCGGAGGCGCAGCGGCTGCCGGCGCCCCGGGCGGTGCCGACGGAACTGGGGGTGGAGGCGCAATGCGATCCGCCGATCGACCGGGTGGACGCGGCCGCGTTCGCCGGGCGCCGGCTGGCGGAGCGGCTGCATCAGGGGCTGGCGGCCGCCGGGGCGGCGTGCGTGCGGCTGGCGGTCCACGCCGCCACCGCGGAAGGGGAGGAACACCACCGCATCTGGCGCTGCGCGGAGCCCCTCACCCCCGCGGCCGCCGCGGACCGGGTGCGCTGGCAGATGGACGGCTGGCTCAGCGGGCGCAACTCCTCCCGGCCCACGGGGCCGATCACCCTGCTG
>CAYVJJ010000198.1:0-5314 GCA_964451655.1 uncultured Mycobacteriaceae bacterium
ATGGGCAGCATCGGTTTGGGGATGTTCGAGGTGAGCGGGCGGAGCCGGGTGCCTTGGCCCCCGGCCCTGATAACGGCCGTCATGCTCCCAACGGGCACGGCACGGGGCGGTCGTCGGCCCGGGGCGCGGGGCCACCATATTGCGGGGGGGGGCTCCCCGGTCGCCTCGCGGCCCCGCCCCCGTCATCTCCGCCCCGTCATCTCCGCCCCCACGACCCGGGACATCGCCTTTAATTCAGTCATTTGAACACCGGCGGGCGAATTCACCGGCGATAAATTAGTATGGGGTGCAGTCGGCTCCTGCTGCCGGCATGCGGGGCCGCCATCGCCGGGACGCCCCTCACCGGGGGTATCCCTCACCGGGTCATCCTGACGCAGGGGCACGCCGCGTGCGCGGACCGATTCCTGGGACCGGCCCCACGCACGGGCAGCCTGAGCCGACGCGCCGCTCACGCCCGCGCTCCGCATAGCAGGCCCAGGCACCGGAGGTAATTGCGATGGTCACACAGGCACGCGCCATCACCACGCGCGCCCTCATCATCAAGGGCGCCGCAATCGCCTTCGAGCGCTACGGCTACGACGGCGCCAGTCTCAACGATGTCGTCGAATCCGCCGGCACCACCAAAGGAGCCCTGTACTTCCACTTCAAAACCAAGGAGGCGCTGGCACTGGAGGTCGTGGCGGAGCACCACCGTCGCACCGCCCGATCCGTGCAGGCGATCGAATCCGACAACGGATCCGGGCTCCGGCGGATCGTCCTGCTCTGCCATGGGATGGCACGCCAGATCCTCGAGGACCCCCTCGTCCGCGCAGGCCTCCGCGTCACACTGGAACTGAGCGTCTCCGACGGGCCGCACCGGCCGCTCGAGGTCTGGACCGACGCCTGCGTGCGATCGGCCGATCTCGCCATCCGCCAGGGGGACCTGCGCGACGACCTCGACCCGGCGGCCCTCGGCCGTTTCATCGTCGCCGCTTTCACCGGCGTCCAGCTGCTCTCGGAGGTCCATACCGGCCGCGCCGACCTGCGCGAACGCATAGACGAGATGCTCCGGATCGTATTGTCCGGGCTCATGCCCCCGCGTCGCCGCAGCCGGCTCGACAAAGCCCTCGCACACACCTGGGACCCCGACGAGCCGGCGGACACGTCCGCCTGACCGCCCGACCGGCGCCGCGCCGGCGGTCAGCGCTTCCGCGCATTGTCCGCATCCGCAGCCGGCCGGTCGCCCAGAGCCTCGTCGATCATCTCCTTGACGGGCCCGTCCAGGTCCGAGTGACCGATCACCGTACCGTTGATGCTGCGCACCGTCGCGACGAGCGTCGTCGAGGACAGCAGCCACACCCCGTCGGCGGCGATCAGGTCGGCCGGCCGCAGGGGCGCATGGCGGCAGTCGATCCGCCGTTTCCGGGCGGTCTCGAACAGCGCGCGCTGTGTGGTGCCGGGGAGGATCCCGTGCTCGACCGGCGGGCTGACCAGGCCGCCGTCACGCGCGATCACCACCGTGGACCGCGGCCCTTCCAGCACGTAGCCCTCCGCGCTCACCAGCACCACGTCGTCGGCGCCCCGGTGCTCGGCATGGCGCAGCGCAGCCATGTTCGCGGCGTAGGAGATCGACTTGACCCCCGCGAGCTCCCAGGGGCTCGACTCGGCGGAGTCCACCGACCTGCCCGCGTCCAGGGTGACCACCGCGACGCCCTCCGCACGCACGCGCGCGATCCGTGCGGGCAGCGCGGACACCATCACGAACGCCGTCGGGCCGCCCCCGGACTCCCGCCCGCGCGTGCACACCAGCCGCATCGCCCCCTCAGCGCCTCCACCCCACTTCTTCGCGGCGGCCGTCGCCGTCGAACGCCACGCGGCCAGGTCGGGTGCGGGCAGGTCCATCGCCCGCGCCGAGCGCGCCAAGCGATCGAGGTGGGGCCCGAGCAGCCGCGGCTCCCCGCCCCGCACCAGGACGGTTTCGAACACCCCGTCGCCGCGCAGCACACCCAGGTCGTCCGCGTGCAGCAGCGGCGCACCCGGATCGTGCACCCTGCCGTCGAGCGTCATCACCACCCGTGTTCCGCCGTGCGTACCGCCGGAACCGCCCTTCTCGCCCGTGTCAGCCATGCGGCCAGCCTAATGCGGGCGCCGCCCGGGGCCGGGGCAATCGCCCACAGCGTGCCGTTCCGGCGCCCGGGCCGGTGCGGCCGGGCGCCGCGGAACGCCCGGCGACGTAGGATGGGGTCGTGGTTGCAGCTTCGGATGACAAGACCGCCGCGGGAACCGCGGAAGCCTCGACCGCCGCAGAGGGCCCGGCCTACGCCAGCCCGTTGCTCACGCGCCCCGGCGCCGTCCCGGCGCCGCCCGGAGCCGGGCGGGTGACGGACGACGGCGTCCCCTGGCACTACGGCGATCCGTTCGGGGAACAGGGCGCGGCCGCCCGCGCTTGGGCGGTGGTGGACCGTTCACATCGCCCCGTCCACCGGCTGGACGGCCCGGAACGTCTCTCCTGGCTGCATTCGTTGACCAGCCAGGACTTCGAGTCCGTCACCGACGGGTCCGGCGCCGAGGGGCTGGTGCTGGATATCTCCGGCCGGATCCAGGAGCATTTCGTTCTCACCGACCTCGACGGGACGGCCTGGCTCGACACCGAGCCCGGGCACGGCGCGTCCCTGCTCCACTATCTGACCTCGATGGTCTTCTGGGCGAAGGTGGAGCCGCGCCCCGCCGAGGACATGGCCGTCCTCACGTTGCTGGGACCCGCCACGGCCGCCGAGGGCCCGGACGCCTCCGCGGATCTCGCGGCCGTCGTCCCCGTCCCTGCACGGGCGTACGAGTCGGTCCGGCTGCCCGACGGCGGCTTCGCCCGCCGGATGCCCTGGCCGGGCGGGGGTTCGGTGGACCTCGTGGTGCCGCGCGCGCAACTGGTCGAGTGGTGGGACAGGCTCACCGGCGCAGGCGCCCGCCCCGCCGGCACCTGGGCGTACGAGGCGCTGCGTGCGGAGTCGCTGCGCCCGCGCCTGTCCGTCGATACCGACGAGCGCGCCATACCTCACGAGGTGCGCTGGATCGGCGGTGCCGAGGAGCACGGCGCGGTGCACCTGGACAAAGGGTGCTACCGCGGGCAGGAGACGGTCGCGCGTGTGCACAATCTCGGCAAGCCCCCGCGCAACCTGGTCCTGCTGCACCTCGACGGCAGCACCGAGCAGCGCCCCGCCGTCGGCGACCCCGTCACGGCCGGGGGCCGTACCGTCGGCCGGGTCGGCACCGTGGTCGACCACTTCGAGCTCGGGCCCATCGCCCTGTCTCTGGTGAAACGTTCGGTGAAGGCCGACGCCGAGCTGGCCGCCGGCGGGCTGCCCGCCGCCGTCGACCCCGACTCGATCCCCCACGACGACCGCGTCCAGGCGGGCCGCGCCGCCATCGATCGGTTGAGGGGGCGCTGACCGGCTCGCGCACCTGCGCCATCCCGACTCCGCACATCGCCGATAACCGGTGCTGTACCAGGTCATAGGCTTACCGACGTGTCGATTCCGACACCGTCGGCGACCGGTGGCGGCACTTCTCGCGCGAGCAGGCTAGAGTGTGGGGCAGGAACAGATACTCAGTTGCACGGGGCCGCCATGATTCCCCAGGCCGCCCCGTCATTGCGCGAAGGGGGCAGCCATGGGCCGCGGCCGGGCGAAGGCGAAGCAGACCAAGGTTGCTCGGAAGCTGAAGTACTCCTCCCCGTCGACCGATTTCGAGCGCCTGCAGCAGGAGCTGTCAGCCTCATCGCCCTCCAGAGGCGATCTCCTCGAGGAAGACCGCTCCGAGCAGGACGGCTCTTCATGGGACGACGACCACGATCAGTGGCGTAGCTGAGGGGACTCACCGCCGAGCACGCGAGCGGGCTGCACTCCACGACCGCTCGCGGGGCCTTGCACACGAAGGAACGACGCCGGGCATCCCATGCCCGGCGTCGTTCCGTGCTTTCTGCAGACCGTTCCGGCTCCGTGCGGCGCTGACCGGACGGGAGTCGTCCGGATTCAGAATCGCGGGTGGTCGCCGACCAGTGCGGCCCGGTGGGTCTCCCCTTCGGACGGCTTCCGGACACCGCCCAGGACCCAGGCGTCCACGTGCCGCGCCGTGAGCACCGCCAGAGCCCGGTCGACGTCCTCCGGCGCCACCACCGCCACCATGCCCACGCCCATGTTGAAGGTCTGCTCCATCTCCGCACGCTGCACACGCCCGCGTTGCGCGATGAGTGAGAACACCGCCGCCGGCGTCCACGAGCCGCGGTCGAGCTCGGCCACGAGCCCCTGCGGGATCACCCGCGCCAGGTTGGCCGCGAGCCCGCCGCCGGTGACATGGCAGAAGGTCCGCACCTCCGTCTCCGCGATCAGTGCCAGGCAGTCTTTCGCGTAGATGCGGGTGGGTTCGAGCAGCTCCTCCCCCAGAGTGCGCCCGAACTCCTCCACATAGCCGTCCAGCGGCAAGCGGGCGATGTCCAGCAGCACCTTGCGCGCCAGCGAGTACCCGTTGGAGTGCAGCCCCGAGGCGCGCATGCCGATCACCACGTCGCCCGGCCGCACCCGCTCCGGACCCAGGACATCCTCCGCCTCGACCACGCCGACACCGGTGGCGGACAGGTCGTACACGCCGGGCTCCATGAGGCCGGGGTGCTCTGCCGTCTCCCCGCCCAGCAAGGCGCAACCGGCCGTCGCGCAGCCGTCCGCGATCCCGCCGACGATCTCCGCGACACGTTCGGGCACGACCTTGCCGACGGCGATGTAGTCCTGCAGGAACAGCGGTTCCGCGCCGCAGACGACCAGATCGTCGACCACCATCGCGACCAGGTCCTGCCCGACGGTGTCGTGCTTGTCCATGGCCTGGGCCACCGCGATCTTGGTGCCCACGCCGTCCGAGGACGCCGCCAGCAGCGGTTCCCGGTAGCCGCCCTTGAGTGCGAAGAGCCCGGCGAACCCGCCGATCCCGCCGACCACCTCGGGCCGGGTGGCCTTGGCGACGTGCTCGGAGAACAGCTCGACGGCTCGGTCACCGGCGGCGATGTCCACACCGGCTGCGGCGTAGGACGCGCCTGCGGCGGACTGCCCGGAGGCGCCCTCGGACTGGTGGGGGTTCTCGGTCATCAGGTAACGGCTCCGACGGCTGTGGTGGTTCGAGCGGCGCCGGACCGAACCGCGACGGCTCGATTCCGCTGAGCCCTGCTGAGCCCGATCATGTGACGGCCGGATCGCAGGAACGCTCGACTCGGTTGGACGGTCAGGCAAGCACAGCGCCCGCGTACGGGCCGACTTGCACGCCCACGATACCGGACCGTCACCCGCGCCCC
>CAYVJJ010000199.1:0-5287 GCA_964451655.1 uncultured Mycobacteriaceae bacterium
CGCTGACCTACGGCGCGGTGCAGCGGCGCGGTCCGGTCCTCCGGGCCGCGCCGCGCTGTATCGCCACCCGCGGCGCACCGCCGAACGTCCATTGCTGCGGCTCACCTCCGGAGACGCAGCGCGACGGCGGCTCACCTCCGGAGACGCAGCGCGACGCCTGCCGCCGCCGCTGCCGCGGCCCCGGCGACAGGGCCGGCCGTCCGCGCCACTCGGCGCAGCATCGCCGGCTGCGGTCGCCCCGGCGGCCGACCCCCGGTCGACCCGCCCCGCGGTTCGGTGCGCTGCCGCGCGAGTGCCATCAGCTGCGACAGGTGCAGCGGCTCGGCCCCCACTCCGGCCTGATCGACCTGAGTGCGGCAGGAGAAGCCGTCGGCCACCAGGAGCGTGCCGTCGTCGGCCTTCCGGACCGCCGGCAGCAATGCCTGCTCCCCGCAGTCCATCGAGATCCCGTAGCGGCCGTCCTCGAAGCCCCACGACCCCGCGAGCCCGCAGCAGCCGCCGGACAGCGCCTCCACCTGCAGGCCCATGCGCTCGAGGACGGTCTGCTCGGCGGACGGGCCGCCCGTGGCCCTCTGGTGGCAGTGGGTCCACAACTGCACATCACCGTCCAACCTCGGCGGCTCCACGTCGAACTCGGTGAAGAACTCGGGAAAGTGGTAGACGTTGCGGCGCAGACGCTCCGCGTCGTCGTCGTGCGGCAGGATCTTGGGCATCTCCTCCTTGAACACCGCGACGCAGCTGGGCTCCATGCCGATGACCGGAGTCCCGGCGCGCACGTCGTCGCGCACCTGGTCGATCACGTGGTGCAGGTACCGCTGCGCGGCGTCGAGGAACCCGAAGTCGTACAGTGGGCGCCCGCAGCACACGTGCCCGGAGGGCATCACCACCTGGTAGCCGGCCGCCTCGACGGCCTCTATGCACGCACGGCCGACGGCGGTGTGCAGATGGTTGGTGAACGTGTCGGGGAATACCAGCACGCGCGGGCCGTCCGGGTTGGTGGTGCCGCCACGGCGGGTGAACCACTGCTGCAGAGTCATCGGCGCGAAGGCGGGCAGGTCGCGACGACGGTCGATCCCGCCCGCGAACTTGGTCAGGCGGCTCAGGCCCGGCGTGCCGGTGACGAAGTTGGTCAGCTCCGGCATGCGGGAGGCCAGCCGCGCGGCCTGGTCGATGAAGCCGAACGCGTAGGCGGACCGCGGCCGCCACCGGCGCAGCGACTTGTAGTGGTGGTAGCGGAACTCGGCCTTGTAGGTGGGGATGTCCACCTGGACCGGGCAGTCGGTGGTGCAGCCCTTGCACGACAGGCACAGGTCCAGCGATTCGGCCACCTCGCGTGACTGCCAGCCGTCCTTGATCGTCTCGCCGCGCAGCATCTCGAACAGCAGCCGGGCGCGCCCGCGCGTGGAGTGCTTCTCCTCGCGGGTCACCTGGTAGCTGGGGCACATCGTGTTACCGGACTCCGCATCCGGCACACGGCACTCGCCCACGCCCACGCATCGCAGCGTGGCGTGTGCGAAGTCGCCGTCGTCGCTCTCGTAGGCGAAGACCGTCTCGGGCCGGTGCGGGTTGTAGTCGGTGCCCAGCTTGAGGTTCTCGTCCATGAGATAGGGGTCGATAACCTTGCCGGGGTTGAGCTTCCACTGCGGATCCCAGATGGCTTTGAACTCGTGCATGGCCTGCATGAGCCGTGGACCGTACTGCTTGTCCAGCAGCTCGGCGCGCTGCTGCCCGTCGCCGTGCTCACCGGACATCGACCCGCCGTAGGAGGCGACAAGGTCGCCGGCCTGCTCCATGAACGCACGGTAGTTGCGCAGGCCGTCCGCATGGCGCAGGTCGAAGCTGATCCGCGAGTGGATGCAGCCCTCCGCGAAGTGCCCGTACATCGCCCCGCGCAGGCCGTGCCGTGCATACAGTTCCTGCAGGTCGCGCACGTAATCGCCGACGCACCGCGGCGGTACCGCGGAGTCCTCCCAGCCGGGCCAATGGTCGCGCCCGTCAGGCGGGAAGGCGGTGGACCCCAGGCCGGCCTCGCGGATGGCCCAGAGCTCCTCGCTGTTGCCGCCGTCCTGCACGCTGCGCGAGAGCACCATGCGGTCGGCATCGTAATGGAGTTCGGTGCGCAGCCAGTCGATGAACCTATGCGCGGTGTCCTCGGACTCGGCCGGGTCGTCCGCCCCGAACTGGACCATCAGCCAGGCGCACCCGTCCTCGCGCCGCGGCAGATCCTGCAGCCCGGAGAGGTTCTGGCCCACCACCTGCTGATCGTGCACCAACAGGTGGTCGACGGCCTCGAGTCCGATCGGCTTCCAGTCGAGGATCTGCATGACGTGCTCGCCCGCCGCGGCGACGCTGGGATACTGCACCACCACGAGCGTGCGGTGCAGCATCGCCGGGGTGAGTGTGAGTTCGGCCTGCAGCGCCACCGCACACGTGCTCTCCGTGCCCACCAGGGCGCGGGCCACATTGAATCCGTTCTCCGGCAGCAGCTCGTCCAGGTTGTACCCGGACACGCGCCGCGGCATCTCGTCCACGGACGGGAAGCCGGCGCGGATGTCGTCGGCGTAGCGGTCGCGCAGGTCCCGCAGCTGCGCGTAGATGCGCCCCTTGGCGCCTCCGGCGTCGATGATCGCGTCGAGCCGGCCCTCCTCGTCGGCGCCTACCCAGAAGCGTTCGCCGTCGTAGGTGACGACCTCGAGGCGCTCGGTGTTGTCGGAGGTGCGCGGGCCGGGGCCGTACAGGTGCGACTGCACGGAGTGCACCCCGCAGGAATTGTTGCCGATGTTGCCGCCGATGGTGCACCGCGAGTGCGAGGACGGATCGGGGCCGAAGACGTACCCGGTGTGGCCGATGGTCTTATTGAGCTCCTCGTTGATCACGCCGGTCTCCGCGAGCACGGTGGGGGCCGATCCGTCGTGCATATCCACCTCGCCCACTCCGGTGAGGTACTTCGAGAAGTCGATGACCACGGCGACGTTGACTGTCTCGCCGGACAGGCTCGTCCCGCCGCCCCGGCACACCACCGGCGCCCGGTAGGCGTGGCACGCGCGCATCGTCTCCACCACGTCGTCGAGGGTGCGGGGGATGACGACGCCGATCGGCACCTGCCGGTAGTTCGACGCGTCGTTGGCGTACATCGCCAGGCTGCCGTCGTCGAAGCGGACTTCGCCCCGCACGTGCCGCCTCAGATGCCGCTGCAGGCCGAGCACGTTGACGTTCTCGGTCGCGCCCATGCCGCCACCCGACGGGGTGGCCGCGTGCGCCGGGACCATGCGGGTGGCGCCGGAGGCGCTCATCGGTCCGAGTCCCCGGGCAGATGCTGCTTGGCCGATTCGGTGAACTCGTGCAGCTTCTGCTTGGCGCCCTTGACCGCCACGCCCGTGCGTTCCGGATCGTCGACCAGCCCCTTGGCGGTCTTCTTGGCCATCTCGGTCTTCATGTGCGGCGGCACGGGCGGTATCTCCGGGTCCACCACCACCTCCAGGACCACGGGGCCGTCCGTGGCCAGCGCGCGGTCCCAGGCGGCGCCGATGTCCTCCGGGCTGTCGCAGCGGATGCCGGTGATGCCCAGCAGGTTCGCGAACTCCGCATACGGCACGTCCGGAATATGCTGGGAGCCCTCGAACTTGGGGTCGGCACCCTGGGCGCGCTGCTCGAACGTCACCTGGTTGAGATCCTGGTTGTTGAACACGCAGAACACCAGCGGCCCACCCTCGCTCAGCCGGTCCAGGTAGCGCTTGACGGTGATCATCTCCGCCATGCCGTTCATCTGGAAGACGCCGTCGCCCACCAGTGCGATCACCGGCCGCTGCGGATGGGCGAACTTGGTGGCGATGGCGTACGGGGTGCCCGGGCCCATCGTGGCCAGGTTGCCTGCCAGGGAGGCACCCATGCCGGGGCGCAGCCGCAGGTGCCGGGCCCACCAGTTGGCCACCGATCCGGCGTCGGTGGTGATCACCGACTCGTCCGGCAGCCGCCGGGATAGTTCGTGCACCACCAGCTCCGGGTTGAGCGGGTCCGCCTTGTCGTGGGCGCGGCCATCGAGGACCTTCCACCACTCGTCCACCTGGGACTCGATGTGCTCACGCCACGAGCGGTCCTCCTTGCGTTTGAGCCTGGGGAGCAGCTCGTTGAGCGTGTTCACCGAGTCGCCCACCAGGTTCGCCTCCATCGGATAGCGGGTGCCGATCATGCGGCCGTCCGCGTTGATCTCGACGCCCCGGCACTGGCCCTCCTTCGGCAGCCACTCGGTGTAGGGGAAGGCGGTGCCGATGAAGAACAGGGTGTCCGCGCCGCGCATCATCGCGTCGCTCGAGGTGGACCCCAGCAGCCCGATGGGGCCGGTGACGTACGGCAGATCGTCCGGCAGCGTGGCGCGCCCCAGCGACGTCTTGGCGACGCCGGCGCCCAGCAGCTCCGCGGCCTGCTGCACCTGGTCGGCGGCCTCGGCGGCGCCGTGGCCGACGAGCATCGCGACCTTCTCCCCCGAGTTGAGGATCTCGGCGGCCTTGTCGAGCTCGGATTCCGGCGGGATCATCCGGGGCCGGGTCCAGCCGACACCGCTGAACACGGCGCCGTGCGTACGCGGCGGCGAGGGCACGGCCTCCGCCTCGCCGACGTCCTCGGGCAGGATGATGGTGGCGACCGTGCGGTTGGTCAGCGCCACCTTGCAGGCACGGTCGACGAGGTGCCGTGCCTGCGTCGGATCCATGCACGTCTGCACGAAGTCGGACGAGACGTCCTTGTACAGCGTGTTCGGATCGATCTCCTGCTGAAACGCGGCGCCCAGGGACATGCGCTGCTGCTGACCGACGAGCGCCACCACCGGCTGGTGGTCCAGCTTGGCGTCATAGAGACCGTTGAGCATGTGGATGGCGCCCCCGCCGGAGGTGGCCAGGCAGCACCCGAGGGTGCCGGTGAACTTGGCGTGCCCGGCGGCCATGAACGCGGCCATCTCCTCGTGCCGTGGCTGGATCAGTTCCGGGTCGCCGTCCGCCTTGTTGAGGGCGTCGAGCATCGCCAGGATGCCGTCGCCGGGATAGCCGAATATCCGGTGCACGTCCCACTGGTGGAGCCGGTCGAGGATGAATTGCGCGGTCGTCATCGACATGGCGGCCCCCATCTGCTCGGAAAACGGTGTCTGCACCTGGCGTAACCCGGAACCGCGCCGGTGAAACACGGCGAACCCGGTGGCTGTTTGCGGCCGGCGCATCCCGGGAACGCGGAGTCGTGCGTACCGTGCCGATCCCGCTGCCCGGATCGGCGACGCATGCCACGTGGTTCCCGCGCA
>CAYVJJ010000200.1:0-5286 GCA_964451655.1 uncultured Mycobacteriaceae bacterium
TGCTCGGCCGTGTACACCAGCGCGAACGCCATGGTGAGGGCGTAGGCGGCCCACAGCGGACGCCACCGCCTGCGCACCCGCGGCCACATGAACATGGCGATCAGCCCGGTCAGCCCGGCGTGCAGCGAGGGGATCGCCGCCACCATGTTGGAGTTCTTCTGGCCGGACTCGACGACCTTGCGCGCCGCCATCAGGTGCGTGGAATCCCAGCCGCGGGTGGAGATGCGCTCCACGTACGGCTCGGCGCCCTCCCGGTGCGTGGTCATCGGGTCCAGGATGCCGCCGTCGGGGGTGTCGGCCGGGTCGGAGAACATGCAGTCGGGGCTGGAGGGGCCGTCGACCACCTGCTCCGCAGTGCAACGGGCAGCGGCCCACGGCGGGGCGGCGGGGACGAAGACGTATCCGATGAGCGCGGCGAACGAGATCGCGACGAACCGGATGACGTACTTGCGCCAGGAGGCCCGGTCCCGCACCCACAAGTATGCGGCGACCACGTACGGGATCAGGAAGAACGACATGTAGACCGCGCTGGTGGCCACCTCCCACCAGGGGATGTCCGGGGTCTTGAGGTGCTCCTGCAGCCATACCGTGGGCACGATGCCGCCGAACATCCACCGGTCCGCGTCCACCGCCAGGTGCCAGTGGGTGGGCAGGCCGATGATGATGGCCAGGTACCGGCTCAGGTCATAGGCGGCCAACAGCAGGGCGAACGGGATCCAGTCGCGGATGACCCCCAGCAGGGGGCGCCGTCCGATGCTGACCGTGAGCAGCCCGAGACAGATGAGCAGCAGCAGCCGGTTGCGGTCGAACGGGAATCCGAAGAACGTCAGCCAGCACACCACCACGACGGCCCAGACGGCGTAGCAGGTGCGGCGGATGCGGACCAGCCGACGCTGCCGCTCGTCGCGACCTGCGTCGTCGACAGTGTCTGTGTCGGCGACAGTGTCTGTGCCGTCGGCGGGGGCGGCTTCCTCCGCGGGGGTTGCGCTGCCCGCGGAGGAGCCGTCGGTCGCCGTCGCCCGTCCGACGTCCGGGCCGAGTCTGGTCACTCGACGCATCCTACGAGCTGGGTCACCCGAGGGATCCTAGGCAACGCCGGGGATCGCACACCCGGCGGCTCACGGCGCGCCGAGGTTCATCTCGTCCGGGTGCAGTCCCAGCCGGGTCCCGTCGTCGAGGGTCGCGATCCGCGTCATGTCGTCGGCGGTGAGTTCGAAGCCGAACACGTCGAAGTTCTGCGCGATCCGCTCCGGGTGCACGGACTTGGGGATCACGATGAGACCGTTCTCCAGGTGCCAGCGGATGAGCACCTGGGCGGGGGAGACGCCGTGCTCGTGCGCGATCGAGCCGATCACCTCGTCGCCCAGCAGGGTGTTCGGCTTGGAATCCGGGCCCCAGCCGGAGCGGGAGGTGCCGCCGAGGGGGCTCCACGACTCGACGGCGACACCCAGCTTGGCGGCCTCGGCGCGGATGTCCTTCTGCGTCAGGTGCGGGTTGAGCTCCACCTGGTCGACGGCGGGCAGCATGCCGGCGCGGTCCACCAGCACCTGCAGATGGTGCGGTTCGAAGTTGCACACACCGATGGCCTTGGCGCGGCCGGACTCGGCGATCTCCTCGAGCGCGTCCCACGTGCGCAGGAGCCGGTCGCGGTCCTGCAGTGGCCAGTGGATGAGGTACAGATCCACGTAGTCGGTGCCCAGGCGCCGCAGGCTCGCGTCGAATGCCGCGAGTGCAGGGTCGTGGCCGTGGTCCGCGTTCCACAGCTTGGTGGTGACGAAGACGTCCTCGCGCGGCACGGGCGAGGACGCGAGGCCGCGGCCCACCGCCTCCTCGTTGCCGTAGGCGGCCGCCGTGTCGATGTGGCGGTAGCCGGCGTCCAGTGCCGCGGTGACCGCGCGCTCGGTCTCCTCGTCCGACGCCTGCCACACGCCGAGACCGAGCTGCGGTACGGAGGTTCCGGAGTTCAGGTCGATCACTGGAGTGCTCATGGGGCCAAGGGTAGGCACGCGGCGCCGATCCTGCCGCCGGCCCGCGCGCCGTCCCCGGCCGGTCTATTCTCCCCGCACCTCGGCGGCGCGCTGCTTGCGCAGCAGGAACCGCTGGATCTTGCCGCTCGGCGTCTTGGGCAGTTGCTCGACGTAGTGCACGGTGCGCGGGTAGGCGTGCGCGGCGAAGCCGGTCTTGACGTGCTGCTGGAGCTCGGTGGTGAGTGCATCGCCGCCGACGGTGCCGGCCCGCAGCACGACGTAGGCCTCCAGGACCTCGCCGCGCAGTTCGTCCGGGACGCCCACCACTGCGGACTCGGCGACGGCGGGGTGGGTGGACAGCACGCTCTCCACGTCGAACGGCCCGATGCGGTATCCGGCCATGAGGATCACGTCGTCGTCGCGGGAGGAGAAGTAGAAGTAGCCCTCCTCGTCGGTGCGCCCCGCGTCGCCGGTGAGGTACCAGCGGCGTTCGTCGGCGAAGCGTTCGGCCGTCTTCTCCGGCGCCTCGTGGTAGCCCCGGAACCACATCAGCGGGCTGGCGGGCACGTCGATGGTCACGCGTCCCACATCCCCGGACGCGAGCGGTGCGGTGGACTCCTCCGACAGCACGGCCGCGGTCCAGCCGGGCAGAGGGTGGCCCATGGATCCGTCGCGCAGCGGGCGGCGGATCGCGTCGTGCCAGCCGTTGATGATCATCATGCCGTGCTCGGTCTGGCCGTAGTGGTCGCGCACCGGGATCCCGAAGATCCGCTGCGCCCACTCGATCACCTCCGGGGTGAGCGGCTCGCCGGCCGAGGACGCGCGGCGCAGCGGCAGGCTCTCCGGCAGCGCGTCGGCCTTCGAGCGCATCGCCCGGTAGACGGTGGGAGCAGCGGTGAAGTTGGTGACGCCGAACCGCTCGATCACCCGCGCACTGAGCTCCGGCGAGAAGCCGGCCGACAGCAGCAGGCTGCGGCGCCCCAGCGTCAGGGGGCCGAGGATCGCGTAGTAGAGCCCGTACGCCCAGCCCGGATCGGCGGCGTTCCAGAACACGTCGCCGGCCTGCACGTCCAGTCCCAGCTCCACGTACTCGTGGAACGAAGCGAGCGCGAACACCGGGACGGGCACGCCCTTGGGGGTGCCCGTCGTGCCGGAGGTGAAGATCATGACCAGCGGGGCGTCCGAGCCGGTGACCGCTGCGGGCCGGCCGGGTTCCTGCGCGTCGACGAGGGCGGACAGTGCCAGGTCCCCGTCATGCTCCACCGCGCCGGTGCCGCCGTCGGCGACGACGATGCGTGCGCGGCCCGGGGTCTCGATCTTGGAACGCTGGCCGGGGTCGGTCACGATCACCTTGGCGGCGCTGCCGGTGAGCCGCAGCTCGATGGCGGGCCACGCGAAGGCGGTGAACAGCGGTACGTGCACCGCGCCGAGCCGCCAGATCGACAGCAGTGTGCACACGAGGTCGGCGGACTTGCCCATCAGGGTCGCCACCGCGTCCCCGGCCTGCACGCCCAGCTCCGCCAGCGCGGCCGCGCCCTGTTCTGAACGGGTGCGCAGTTCGCCGAAGGTGAGGTCGACGGCGCCCAGGTCGGCGTCGATCACGGTGAAGGCGACGGCGTCGGGGTCGTGCCGGTCGCACAGCAGGTGCGCGGCGGAGACGTCGGTGCCGGTGTACGTCGCGAGGAGTCCGTCGACGTAGGCGCCGGGGTCTGCTGCGGGATCGGGCGGGGCGGAAGCGTCGGTCACGGGAATCGCCTCTCTGGTGGATCCGGGGAAGTCGAGTTAACGTCTGTTAACTGTAGCCGGTGTGTGTGCGATTGTGTAGCCCGTCACCGCCGGGGCGCTCCGTGGTGAGGTGCACACCGACGCCCCTTTCCGTCCCACGACTGCGGCACGGAGAGGGGTTCGGTGTCCGGGGAGTGCTCTCCGGCCGGCGCGGCGGGGACGTATCGTGCGGAGTGCGAAGCTTCCCGACCGGTGCAGTTGCGAAGCTTCCCGACCGGTGCAGTGAGGAGGTGATGGGTGTGCCTACGGCAGAAGAACTCAAGGCGGAGCTCAACCCGTACGATCCGCCGTCCAAGACGCAGGCGTTCGTGTGGGCGGCGATCATCGGCGTGCTGGTGATCCTCGGAATCGTGCTGTCGGCGCTGTACGGCGCGGGAGTGTTCGACTGAGGACACCCGTGCGCTGGCTCGCGAGCACGCGGGACGCAGAAACGTGGAGGGCCCGGCCGCACGGCCGGGCCCTCCACGTCGGAGCCGATGACGGGAATCGAACCCGCGTTCTCAGCTTGGGAAGCTGATGTTCTACCATTGAACTACATCGGCATCGCGGCGATTTTCATCCTCTGACCAGCGGGATCATGCCCGTCCGGAGTGGTATCGCCTGCAGGCACAGACTCTAGCAGACTCCCGGACGGGGCCGCCCGGGCCACCCCGCAGGCGGCCGCTAGGCTGTGCGCGTGCTGCTCTCCGACCGCGACATCCGCGCCGCACTGGACTCCGGGCGCCTCGGGATCGACCCTTACGACCCCACGCTGGTGCAGCCGTCGAGCGTGGACGTGCGCCTGGACCGCTTCTTCCGGGTGTTCAACAACACCCGCTACACCCACATCGACCCGGCCCGGCAGCAGGACGAGCTGACCACATTGGCCGCACCGGACGAGGGCGAGCCGTTCGTGCTGCATCCGGGGGAGTTCGTGCTGGGCGCCACCATGGAGTGCTGCACGTTGCCGGACGACCTGGCCGGGCGCCTCGAAGGCAAGTCCAGTCTGGGCCGGCTGGGACTGCTCACCCACTCGACGGCCGGGTTCATCGACCCGGGCTTCTCCGGGCACATCACCCTGGAGCTTTCGAACGTCGCGAACCTGCCCATCACCCTGTGGCCGGGGATGAAGATCGGCCAGCTGTGCCTGCTGCGCCTGACCAGCCCGTCGGAGAATCCCTACGGCAGCGCGTCGGTGGGCTCGAAGTACCAGGGGCAGCGCGGCCCGACACCCTCGCGCGCATACCTGAACTTCCGCCGCTGACGGTCCGCGCCCCGGCGCGGACGCACCCTGTTCGCGTTTCCGCTGCGTGTATCCCGTGCTTCGCCGCGCCATATCACCCCAGCGCACGTAAGCTTGACTCGCGTGGTCCTCGGCGTTCCGGTGCCGGGGACCGAGTCGGCCGCCGTGGAGGGAGGACCCAGTGGATCGGGCGGATCGCGAGCGGAACGGTCCGGCGCACGGCCCCGGAGGCACGCGGATGAGCGCCATCCTGGGCGTGAGCATCAACGGCGACGACGTCCGCATGGCCATCGCCGACGCCCCGATGTCCGG
>CAYVJJ010000201.1:0-5285 GCA_964451655.1 uncultured Mycobacteriaceae bacterium
GCAACGGTGACATCTGGTTCTCGGACTCGAGCACGCGGTATCCGATCGAGCGCTGGAAGTCCGATTTCGCGGAGAACACCCGCACGGGCCGGCTGCTGCGGTACCGGCCGGGCGGAGTGGAGCAGCCCGGCGGTGAGGTGGAGGTCCGCCTGGACGGACTCGCCTTCGCGAACGGGGTGGCACTCGCGTCGGACGAGTCGTGGGTGGCCGTCGCGGAGACCGCGGCCCGGTCCGTCGCGCGACTCTGGCTGACGGGGCCGCGTGCGGGCCGGCGAGACGATCTGGTGGAGGACCTGCCCGGGTATCCGGACAACATCTCCCGCGGCAGCGACGGGCTGGTCTGGGTGACGATCGCCTCCCCGCGCGACCCGCTGGTGGAGTTCATCCAGCACCGCGCGCCGGTGCCGCTGCGGCGCGCGGTCACCCGGATCCCGGCTGCGCTGCAGCCCAAGCCCAAGCGCACGGCACGTGTGCAGGCCTACGACGAGGATGGCCGGCTGGTGCACGACCTGGTGGCCGACGGCGCGGAGTACCACATGGTCACAGGCGTGCGGGAGCACGAGGGGCGCGTATGGCTGGGCAGCCTGGAGGAGTCGGCGATCGCCGTGATGACGCTGTAGCACCGGACTTTCACGAAGACCCGGCGCAGGTCAGGGTTTGGTGAACCGCTCGCGCCGCCCGAGCCGCCGCAGCCGCAGCCACTCGCGGAAGCCCGCGACGTCTCGCCGCTGCACCAGGAAGAACCACCCGAACCGCGCGTACTCCTGCGGGAGCAGCTTCCGCATGCCGGGCTGGGCCATGAGGTAGCCGCGGTTGCGGTAGGTGAAGAACCGTTTGCCCGGGTTGTCGGGGTACTGGGTGTGCATGCGGCCGCCGAGGATCGGCTTGAACTCGTCGGCTCCGTCCGGATGCAGGTAGGCGGCCTCGAGGCAGGTTCCGAACGCCAGGCCGGAGCGCACCAGCCGCCGGTGCACTTCCACCTCGTCGCCGCGCACGAACAGCCGCAGATCCGGCACGCCCACCGCGTCGATCGCGGCGGCGGTGAACAGCGCTCCGTTGAACAGCGAGGCGATGCCCGGCAACAGATCGGAGTCCGGGTCGTCGGGCCGGCGCAGCTCCGAACGGCGGCGGCGCCAGGTCAGCCCCCGGCGCAGCGGGAACGCCAGCCGGTCGGGATCGGCGATGTCGCACACCACCGGAGACACCTCGGCCAGTGAGTGCCGGTGCGCGCAGTCCAGCAGCGTCGCGAGCACCTCGGGCCCGTCGGGGCGGCCGTCGTCGTCGGCGAGCCACACCCGGTCCGCCCCCAGCGCGAGGGCGTGCAGCATGCCCAGCGCGAAGCCGCCCGCGCCGCCGAGGTTGTGGCGGGAGCCGATGTAGGTGGTGGGCAGCGCCTGGTTCTCCACCAGGGCGCGCACCGCGGGCTCGTCGGCGTTGTCGACCACCACGAGGTGGTCGAGCGGGCGGGTCTGCGAGGCGAGGACCTTCAGCGATTCCGCCAGGAGTGCGCGGCGGCGGTGCGTGACGACGACACCGACGATGCGTTCCGTCACGGAGGCGGGCGCGGGACCGCCGCCGTGAGGGGACGGTTCAGTTGCGGGCATCGCCGCTCCCCGTCTGCTGACGCTCCCGGCGCATCTCCGCCATCACCGTGCGCACGTGCTTCGCGGCGTCCGGCCCCTCGTAGGCCTCCACGATCTCGTCGATGTCGCCGCGCTGGCGGATCTCGCCGTGATCGATCCACATCGCCGTGTTGCACAGCTGGGCCAGGAACTCGTTGGAGTGACTGGCGAACACGAGGATGCCCGAGCGTGAGACCAGGTCCTGCAGGCGGATGCGCGCTTTCTTCATGAACTCCGCGTCCACGGCGCCGATCCCCTCGTCGAGCAGCAGGATCTCCGGGTCGATGCTGGTGACCACCCCCATCGCGAGCCGGACCCGCATGCCGGTCGAGTAGGTGCGCAGCGGCATGGACAGATAATCGCCCAGCTCGGTGAACTCGGCGATGTCGTCCATCCGGTCCTGCATCTGCTTGCGCGACATGCCGAGGAACAGCCCGCGGATCAGGATGTTCTCGTAGCCGGAGATCTCCGGGTCCATACCCACGCCCAGGTCGAACACCGGCGCGACGCGGCCGCGGACGTGCGCGGAGCCGCGGGTGGGTTCGTAGATGCCGGACAGCAGGCGCAGGAGCGTGGACTTGCCGGCGCCGTTGTGGCCGACCAGACCCACACGGTCCCCCTCGCGGAAGGACACGGTGATGTCGCGCAGCGCCTCGATCGTCACCACGTTGGAGTCGGTCTTGCCGATGGTGCCGCCGGCCTTGCCGAGTACGGATTTCTTCAGCGAGCGGCTGCTGGCGTCGAAGATGGGGAAGTCGACGCAGGCCCCGTGCGTGTCGATGCTGACTGTGCTCATACGGCGCTTCCTGTGGTCATCCTTCGGTGTTCGGGTGCGGTGTTCCGGGTGCAGGGGTTTCGGGCCGGCGGCGGGCCCCGGGCGTCACACCCAGTACGGCACGCGCGCCCGGTACCTGCGCATCGCCAGCAGCGCGGCCGCCCACCCGACGACGGTGAACGCCAGGACGATGTACCAGTGGTAGGCGGCGGGCGTCTCGCCGAGCATGGGGGCGCGCACGATCTCGAGGTAGTGGAACAGCGGGTTGAGCTCCGCGAGCCTGGCCCGCTCACCCGCTCCCGGGCGGTCGGCGAACACCTTGGTGGTCCACACGATCGGGGTCACGTAGAACAGCAGCTGCACCAGGCTGCCCAGCAGCGGGGCGATGTCGCGGAACCGGGTGGCGACGATGCCGAACAGCATCACGGCCCACACGGAGTTGAGGATCAGCAGCGCCATGGCCGGGATGGCGAGCAGCGAGGTCCAGCTCAGGTCCAGCGAGGTCCAGAACACCGCCAGCAGGATCACGTAGATGATCAGGTTGTGCGCCAGCAGCAGCACCTGACGCCACACGAGCCGGTAGACGTGCACGCTCAGCGGGGCCGGGAGCTGTTTGATCAGCCCCTCGTTGGCGATGAAGACCTCGGCGCCGTCGACGATGGACCCCTGGATCAGCCCCCAGATGATCAGACCCACGGTGAGGTAGGGCAGGAAATAGGCCAGGTCCTGGTCGAGGATCAGCGAATACAGCAGACCCAGGGCCGTGGCCATCACGCCGGTGGCGATGGTGATCCAGAACGGCCCGATCACCGACCGGCGGTATTTCTGCTTGATGTCCTGGAGTCCCAGGATCAGCCACAGTTCACGCTGCGACCAGCCGATCCGCATGTCGGTGAACGCGCGGGCGAACGTGCGCGACCCGGGGACCGGCGTGCCGGGGTCGTGCGGGGCGGTGGCGACGGGTTCGGACACGGGAGCCAACAGTACTAGCAGCGGACGGCCGGACGGCCACCGCCGGTGGCGGACGCCGTCACAGGTACTGGCCGGTGCCGGGGATCTGGCCGCCGTGCGGGCCGGGCTGCGGCGCGGCGCCCGGCGGGAGCGCGTGCCGCATCTGCTTGAGCTGCGCCTGCGCCGCCATCTGCTGGGCCATCAGCGCGGTCTGGATGCCGTGGAAGAGCCCCTCGAGCCATCCCACCAGCTGCGCCTGGGCCACCCGCAGCTCCGCGTCGGAGGGGACGGACTCGTCGGTGAACGGGAGCGTGAGCCGCTCGAGCTCCTCGCGCAGTTCCCCGGACAGCCCCTGCTCCAGTTCCCGGATGGAGGTGGCGTAGATCTCGCGCATGCGGGTGCGGCTGGCGTCGTCGAGCGGGGCGGAGCGGACCTCCTCGAGCAGCTGTTTGATCATCGTGCCGATCCGCATGACCTTGGCGGGCTGCTCCACCATCGACGTCAGCGCGTCACGGTCGTCGTCCCGCTCCTCGCCGGGCGCCTGCGGATCCTGCTCCTCGCCGGGCTCCTGACCGACGATGAGGTAACCGTTCTCCGTGCCGTCCCGGTCGCCGGTGCCGTGTCGGTGGTTCATGTACCGCCCTTCGCCGTGCTGCCGCCTGTCGTTCATGCCCCCATTGTGCCCGCCGCGACGGAGCGTGCCGGCCTGAGCACCCGCCGGTGGGTCTGCGGCCGGAGCGGGTCGTTTACGCTGTCCGTGTGGTCGGGGTACATCGAACGGATGAGGGCCGAGGGGGCCCGCAATCACCGCTGGACAGCGGCGTGCACCGGACCTCCGCCTCGGCCTTCGGGCCCCGCATGACGGGTGGTGGTACCGGACACGCACGGCCGCATAGTCTGTACAGCATGGCTTACGACGTCTGGGGCGTGCGCGGGCTCTTTCCGTCGCTGGGGGACGGGTGGATCCATCTGGACTCGCAGGTGGGCATGCAGATCGCCGATTCCGTGGCACGCACAGTGTCGACGGCGTTCCGCACGTCCGTCTCCGATCCCTCGGGCACCTACCCGTCGGCGCGGCGCAGCGCGGGCATCCTGGAGACCGCCCGCTCGGCCGTCGCGGATCTGGTGGGGGCGGACCCGGCCGGGGTGGTGCTCGGGCCCAACCGGGCGACGCTGCTGGCGCGGCTCGCGGAGGCGTCGCGCCGCCGGCTCGGGATCGGCACCGAGGTGGTGCTCTCCCGCGTCGACGACGAGGAGAACATCACCCCGTGGCTGCGGGCCGCGCACCTGTACGGCTCCTATGTCAAGTGGGCCGAGGTGGACATCGAGAACTTCGAGCTGCCCACATGGCAGTATTCGGACCTCATCGGCGAGGCCACCGCTCTGGTGGCGGTCACCGCGGCGTCCTCCACGCTCGGGGTCAAGCCGGACGTGCAGGCCATCGCCAAGCTCGGTGCGGAGGCCGGTGCGCTCACCGTCGTCGACGCCGCATTCCTCGCACCCTACGAGCCGGTCGACATCGAAGAACTCGGCGCCGACGTGATCGCACTGGACGCCGCAGTATGGGGCGGTCCGCCGGTGGGGGCGCTGGTGTTCCGCGACCCGGCGGTCATCGACCGGCTGGAGGCCGTGTCCTTCGACCCGTCGGCCACCGGCCCGGCGCGGCTGGAGGTGGGGTCGCACCAGTACGCGATGCTGGCCGGGATGGTGGCCTCGATCGAGGTGCTCGCGGGGCTGGACCAGTCCGGCGGCCACGACCAGCGCGGCATCACGGGCGGCGCCGCCCGGCGTGACCGCATCGTCCGCTCCATGACGGCGCTGCGCGAGCACCAGTCGGGCCTGCTCGAGCACCTGGTGCTGTCGCTCCGGGCGCTGCCGCTGGTGATGGTGCTGGGCGCCTGCGAGGATTCGGTGCCCATGCTCAGCTTCACCGTCGC
>CAYVJJ010000202.1:0-1682 GCA_964451655.1 uncultured Mycobacteriaceae bacterium
AAGCCCGCGGGCCTGAGCGTCAAGCCCAAGGGGCTCGGGATGGCCGGCGGAGCGATGGCACCGGGAGCCAAGAAGCCGGGAGCACCCAAGCCCGCCGCGAAGCCGTCCGGGGATACGCCCGCCGAGGGAACCTCCTCCGAGGGCACGTCCACGCAGGACACGTCCTCCGAGGGATCGGCCGGCGCCGGGAAGCAGGAGGACGCCGGGACGTCCGCTGAGCCGGAGCAGAAGGCGGAGTCCGACAAGCCCGCGGACGAGGAGAAGAAGCCGCCACTGAGCGTCAAGCCCAAGGGCCTCGGCATGCAGGGCGGCGCCAAGCCTCCGGGCAAGCGCTGAGGTAGCAGTACGAACGGATCCCCGTCGCCGGACCGCGCAGGTCCGCGGCGGGGATCCGTCGTCATCGGACGCCCTCCACACCGACTAAGCGAACAGTGCCGTTTCCAGGCCGCAGGACGGCACTATCCGCTTGGTGGGCGAGCGGATCAGGGACCCTTCCCGCTTCGGATACCGCGCGGGTCCACGCTGCGTCAGCGACCATGGGGCCATGAGCACACGTTCCCGGACCGTCGCCTGTGCGCTCGCCGCAGCAGCCGCCGTGCTCGCCGCCGGCTGCTCGAGCTCCCCCTCACCGTCTGCGGGGCAGGATGCACCGGTCCCCGGCATCAGCACCCAGGCCACCGGCACCGTCACCGGCACCCCCGATACGGTGACCGTCGTCCTCGCCGTCCAGACGCAGGCGGCAGCCGCGAACGCCGCGCTCTCCGACAACGCGGCGAAGGCCAGTACGGTGATCGACCTGCTCAAGGATCAGGGCATCGCGGCGGAGGACATCAAAACCAGCAACCTGAACCTGCACCCCCAACGCGGCCCCGACGGGCAGATCACCGGATACCAGGTGACTAACGAGGTCACGGCCACGGTGCATGACATCAGCAAGGCCGGCCCCCTCATCGACGCCGCCGCGGGCGCTGCCGGCGACGCGATCCGTGTACAGCAGACGACGTTCTCGATCGCCGACGACAGCGACCTGCGCGCCGATGCCCGCGCAGAGGCCGTCACCCAGGCTGAGACGCAGGCGGAGCAGCTCGCGCAGGCGGCCGGTGTGGATCTGGGCCGTGTCCGCTCGATCGCCGAGGCACCCCTGCAGTCCGGGCCGCCACAACCGCTCGCACACGCAGACCGGACCGCGGTCACGCCTGTGGAACCGGGCTCACAGGACGTCACGGTGACAGTCGACGTGGTCTACGACGTCGACTGAGGTGCGCCTCGCGCCGCGCGACTGCGCCGCCCCCGCGTCCCGGAGTACCTACTCAGCAGTCCGGGTACGTTTCAGGCCTCCGGATGTACCCGTACTACTGGGTAGGCGCTACGGGGAACCACGCGCGTCCCTTCCCGGGGCCCGCCGGCCGGTCCAGATCACCGGAGCCGGAGACGAACCGCACCGTCATGCCGTCGCGGTAGATCGGCAGCCACGGCGGAGACCCCTCATCGCGCTGCGCGGCGGACCGACGCCACAGGTCGTTGCCGCCGGTGGGCCCCACGAACAGCGCGCTGTCCGTCTGGACCGCCAGCCCCAGGTAGGCAACCCGCCCCCTCTCGACGGCCCACGACGAGACCCGGTGCGGCGCAGCGGAATCACCGGACCCGTCTCCCCGGCCGCAGGATTCAGCGTCCCGGCCGGA
>CAYVJJ010000202.1:1782-5271 GCA_964451655.1 uncultured Mycobacteriaceae bacterium
CCCGGCCGCAGGATTCAGCGTCCCGGCCGGACGTCGTGTCAGCGCTCCGGCCGGACGTCGTGTCAGCGCTCCGGCCGGAAGTCACAGCCCGGTTCCGTCCCGGTCGGCGCGGCGTCGCGCACATCCGATCCCGGTCCGCGGGGCGCCGGGCCGTGCGTCTGCGTGGCCGTACGCGCCCTGCGGCGGCGGACGAGCCACACCGCCGCGACCGCGAGCACGATGACGGTCAGCGCCACCGCTGAGCCCGCCCCCAGCCAGTGGACCACCTGCTTGTAGGAGCGGCCGACGGCGAAGCCCACCGCCACGTTGGCGACGCCCCAGGTCAGTGCCGCGGCGGCGTCGGCCAGCAGGAAGGGTCGCAGCCGCATCCCGGAGGCGCCCGCCAGCGTGGGCATCAGGGTGCGGATGAAGGCGATGTAGCGGCCGACGAACACCGCCACGGGGCCGCGCCGGACGATGAGTGCGCTGGTCCGGCGCCGCCGTTCCCGACGGCGCGCGGACATCGGGCGGCCCTCCATGCGGTCGCCCAGCACGCGCCCCAGCGTGAATCCGGTGGTGTCGCCCAGCGCCGCACACACGACCACCACCGCGGCCATCGGCCACAGCTGCGCGTGGCCCACGCTGGCGAGCACTCCGCCGACGATCGCCGCCGTCTCCCCGGGCACCACGAACCCCACCAGCAGCGCGACTTCGGCGAACACCAGCGCTCCGACGACCGCATAGACGACGGCGCCGTCGAGCGTCAACAACTGCTCGATTACGTCGGTCATGCTGCCGCCGCCCGCCGATCGGTCCTCCGCGGCCGCGGGCGGAACCCCGGGCCGGTATGAAACCCCCATCGTAGGAGACCCGCCGGGGCGCAGGACACCGAGTCCGCCGTCACACTCCGCGCCCGTGCACACGCGTGCGGCCGCCGCAGTGGCACCATGGTCGGGTGAGCATCTCAGACAATGTGCGCCCCGAGCCGTCCACGGCGCCTCTGGACTACCCGGCGCACCGCGCCCTGGAGCAGTCGCAGAAGCTCCAGAACGTCCTCTACGAGATCCGCGGACCGGTGCACGCCCACGCAGCACGCATGGAGGCCGAGGGGCACCGCATCCTCAAGCTCAACATCGGCAACCCGGCCACGTTCGGGTTCGACGCGCCGGACGTGATCATGCGCGACATGATCGCCGCCCTCCCCTACGCGCAGGGGTACTCGGAGTCCAAGGGCATCCTGTCGGCCCGCCGCGCCATCGTCACCCGCTACGAGCTGGAGCCGGGCTTCCCCGACCTGGACGTGGAGGACATCTTCCTGGGCAACGGCGTCTCCGAGCTCATCACCATCACGATGCAGGCGCTGCTCAACGACGGCGACGAGGTCCTCATCCCCGCGCCGGACTATCCGTTGTGGACGGCGATGACCTCGCTTGCCGGCGGCACGCCCGTGCACTATCTGTGCGACGAGTCCGACGGCTGGCAGCCGGACATCGAGGACCTCGAGTCCAAGATCACCCCGCGCACCAAGGCGCTGCTGGTGATCAACCCCAACAACCCCACCGGCGCCGTCTATTCGCGTGAGGTGCTGGAGCAGCTCGTGGAGCTGGCGCGCAAGCACCGGCTGCTGCTGCTGGCGGACGAGATCTACGACCGCATCCTCTACGACGACGCCGAGCACATCTCGCTGGCGTCGGTGGCGCCGGACATGCTGTGCCTGACCTTCAACGGCCTGTCGAAGACCTACCGCGTGGCCGGCTACCGCGCAGGATGGCTGGCCGTCACCGGCCCCAAGGCGCACGCGACCGGCTTCCTCGAAGGCATCAACCTTCTGGCGTCCACGCGCCTGTGCCCCAACGTGCCCGCGCAGCACGCCATCCAGGTGGCGCTCGGCGGCTACCAGAGCATCGACGACCTGACCCTGCCGGGCGGACGCCTGCTGGAGCAGCGCGATGCCGCGGTGGAGGGGCTCAACGCGATCCCCGGCGTTTCCTGCGTGACGCCCAAGGGCGCGCTGTACGCGTTCCCGCGCCTGGACCCGGAGGTCCACGAGATCCACGACGACGAGCAGCTGGTGTACGACCTGCTCGCCAGCGAGAAGATCCTGGTCACCCAGGGCACGGGATTCAACTGGCCGCACCCGGACCACCTGCGGATCGTCACGCTGCCGTGGGCGCGGGACCTGTCCGTGGCCGTCGAGCGGCTGGGCAACTTCCTGGCGAGCTACTCCCAGTAGGACGCGCGGAACCGCTCAGCCGGGAGGCACCGGCACCTCGATGGGCGGCAGTCCCGGGATGTTGATCTCCAGCGGCGGGGCCGGCGGCGCGGGCTGCTGCGGCGGCGGCTGGGGAGCCGGCTGCTGCGGCGCCGGCTGCGTCTGCTGCGGCGGCGGCGCGGGCGGCTCCTCCTGCGTCTCCGGGGGAGGCGGCGGTTCCGGCGCGGGCGGCGGTGACGGCTCCGTCTGCGGGGCGGGCTGCGGCGGAGGCGGCGGCGCCGGGGCAGGCGATTCGGTGGTCACCGGCTGCGGTGGCGGAGCTTCCGGGGCCACGGTGGTGGACGCCGGCGACGGCGCCGCAGGCGAGGTGGGCAGCGGCGACCCCGACGGCCCTGACGCGGTGTCCCCGGTATCGAGCACGCCGCTGGCCGCCACGGCGCCGACGACCAGCCCCGCCAGCAGGAACAGCCCGACGACGCCGGCGAGCGCCGCGGCCGACGAAGTCCAGTCCGGACCACGCCGGGGCCGGCCCGCGACGGGCGCCCAGTCGTCGTCCGAAGCAGCTCCGGACGCACCCGCGGCAGTGCGGCTGGGCAGCAGCGACGCACCGCGCGCCACCAGCACCTCGGGGCCGGTGGGGATGATCACCGGCAGCCCCAGCTCGCGCTCGACCACCTCCGCGTCGAACTGCTCGGTGATGCGTTCGCCCACCACCACGACCAGGTCGGCCATGACGCCGCTGTACTCCTGGGCGGCCTCGACCACCATGGACAGCGACTCGAGGACGTCCACATCCGCAGCCGCCAGCTTGTCGGTGGACACGCGCTGGATCTCGCCGACCATCGCACCGTCGGAGCCGACGATCCCGCAGCTGTAGCGCCAGGTGTCGACGTTGCAGACGGCGACGTGGCGCGCGAAGCCGACCTGCCGGGTCACCATCAGTTCCGCCAGCGCGGCCACCGGAGTGGGCACGAGGCTGTAGTTGACCAGCCCGACGGCGTCCGTACCCATCGTGATGCGCTTGGCCTGGTCCGCGTCGTGGTAGGCGAACACCACCGAGCGGATGGCCCGGTCCAGGCGCGCCGATCCCGTGCGACCGCGCCCCGCCAGCAGCGGCCGCAGGGCATAGGCCACCTGCTCCTCGGGGGTGCCGTACGGGGGCACCCCCTTGAGCACCTGCGACGCGTCGATCACCTCGACGGTGCGCCGGCGCATTCCGCGGCCGCCGTAGGCCGCCGGGTCGCCGGACATCGGGGCGTCGGCGATGGCCATGCGGACGTCGTCGCCGTTGATGCTCA
>CAYVJJ010000203.1:0-5227 GCA_964451655.1 uncultured Mycobacteriaceae bacterium
CCTGGCCGCTGTCGGTCAGTCGGAAAGCTAGCTCATTCACGCCACGAGGCTACTGATCGGCCGCGGCACCCGAAACCCGGTAATGCGAGTGCTCCGCCACCCTCCCCCGCGCCGGCGTCTCCCCGCGCCGGCATCTCCCCCCGCGCGGGCGTCCCGTGGAAGGCTGACCCGTGGAAGGCTGGCGGCAGAACGAACCGACGGACGAGCCGAGGAGGCACCATGAGCGATCCCACGCGCCCCGGAGGGCATCCCGGGCCCATGCGGGTCGTCTCCTACTCCCGCTACGGCGGCCCCGACGTCCTGGAGGCCGGATCGGCGCCCGTCCCGCAGCCGGACCCCGGGACGGTGCGTATCGCAGTGCGGGCGTCCGCCGTGAACCCGTTCGACCTGAAGAAGCGCGCGGGCATGTTCGCGGGCGGCGCCGACGCGCCGGAGAACCCGGTGGTCCCCGGCGTCGAGGCCGCCGGGGTGGTGGACGAGGTGGGGCCGGAGGTCACCGGCGTCGCGCCGGGCGACGAGGTGTTCGGCATGGGGGCGGAGACCTTCGCCGAGTACGCGGTGCTGCGGCACTGGGCGCGCAGGCCCGCGGCATGGAGCTGGGAGCAGGCCGGATCGGTGAGCACGGCGGCCGAGGCGGCGCGTCGTGCCCTCGACCTGCTGCAGGTGCAGGCCGGGCAGACGCTGCTGATCGACGGCGCCTCCGGCAGTGTGGGCTCGGCGGCCGCGCAGTTGGCGCTCTCGTCGGGGCTGTCCGTCCTGGGCACCGCGTCGGCGCGCCATCACGACCGGTTGCGCGCGTGGGGCGTCGAGCCGGTCGAGCACGGCCCGGAACTCGACGAGCGCGTCTCCTCGCTGGCCTCCGGCACAGTGGACAAGGTGCTGGACGCCTCCGGCAAGGGATCGCTGGACGAGTTGATCGAAATCGCCGGAGGCGCGGACGCGGTGGTCACGCTGGCGAACTTCGACGCACCGGACAGGGGGGTGCGGGTATCGAGCACGCCCTCCGCATTCGGCGCGCTGCAGGAAGTGGCCGATCTCGCGTCCGACGGCCGCTTCGAGGTGGCCGTCGACTCCGCGTTCCCGCTCACCGACGCGGCATCCGCGCATGCGCGGTGCGAGCAGGGGGCCGACGGGAAGGTCGTGGTGCTTCCGGCCGGATGACCCGCATCCGGCCGCCCGACCGGGTTTCGGGCACCGGTCCCCCGTGGTATACGGAACTATGACTCTTCGACGCAGTTCCCTGACGGCAGGACGCACGGCCCTGGTGGCCGGCACCGCGCTCATCGCGCTCGTCGCCGCCGGCTGCGGGGACGAGAATACGACGACGGGCGCCGACGCGCCCGAGTCCTCCGCCACCGGATCCTCGGATGCAGGCGCCCCGTCCTCGGCCCCCGGCGCTCAGTCGGGCACCACGGCGACGTTCCGTGCGCCGGGCGGCGGGGAAGGATCCGGCGACGCCGGCGCCGGAGGCGATCGCACCGCCTTCACCTACGACCAGGCCGCCGTCCCCGCGGGCTCCACCGTGACCGTGGACGAGGAGGACCACGACGGCAAGACCACGGTGACTCTCGATGTGAGCGGGCTGGCCCCGGACCGCGGCTTCGGTGTGCACGTGCACACGAAGCCGTGCGGCCCGCAGCCCTCCGATTCCGGCCCGCACTACCAGAACGTGCCCGACCCGGCGGCCACACCGGAGTCGCCGTCCACGGACCCGGCCTACGCGAACCCGCAGAACGAGGTCTGGCTGGACATCACCACCGACGCGCAGGGCGCCGCCCGGGCGTCGAGCACCGTCGATTGGGAGTTCCGCGATGACGAGGCGAACTCGGTGGTGCTGCACGACAAGCACACCATGACCTCGCCCGGTCATGCAGGGACGGCGGGGGACAGGCTGGCCTGCGTGGACGTCGACTTCTGACGGGGATGGGCCCGTCGGGCGGGGATGGGCCCGTCCGGCGCGGCCGGGCCCCGGCGCGGTCCTCCGGTTCTGCGGCTAGCGGTGGATCACCTTGAACCGGGTCTGCGAGGCGGGGTTCTCGCAGTAGCCGGTCTGGACGGGCCGTGTCTGGTGGGCGCGGCAGGTCCAGTCGCCGACGACGATGGTGTTCCGATTGCCGTGCGTGGCGAACGCCGGATCCGCCACCGCCTGGGACCACACGTCGTTCAGCGACCCGCAGTCGATCGCCCCGCCGACCACCAGCGCCTCCGTCTGCTGCTGCCCGATGTCGCACCGGCCCCCGGCGGACACTGCGGCATCCTGCGGTGCCGCGTCATCGTGACCGCCGCCGGGAGCGCGATCATCGTCGTCGGTTCGGTCCGCCGACCCCGGCCCTTCGGCGGGTGCGGAGGTGCCGGTGGTCGCCCCGGCCGACGGCGGTGCCGAGGTCGCGGGGGCCGCCTCGTCGCCGGACGAGCATCCGGCCAGCGCCGCGCCCGACACCAGCACCGCCCCCACGGCCGTGCACAATCCACGTGCGGTCATTCCTGCTCCTTCGGGTCCTGCATTCCTGCTCCTTCGGGTCCTCGGGGCCCGGCCCGTCGGGCCGGACCCGCCTCAAATTGCCCGACTCGGCCCCCGGAGTCCACTCGGGGTCGTTGCACTGATCCGGCGGATCGCATGGTCGTGAACGTGTTCGTGGGGTACTCCTGACATATGGAGGCACTGCGAGCAGTACCCGCACGTTGCACGGCGGAACGCCGCATCGCGGCACGCTGGCCGGCGCTGGCCGTCGCGCTCACCGCCGCCGCAGTGACGGCCGCATGCGGATCGAGCGGCTCGACACCCCCGCCCGCCGAGGCCGCGCCGCCGTCCTCCCACGTCACCACCGGCGTGTTCCTGCCGCCGGAGATCGCCACCAATGCCGTCACCTACAACCCGGAGCTCGTGCCGCCGAACTCCACCGCCACCGTCACCGTCACCACGCGCGGGGCGCAGACGGAGGTGTCGCTGAACATCGACGGGCTCAAGCCGCACCGCGGCTACGGCGTGCACGCCACCACCGCGCCGTGCGGCAAGGACCCGGCCGCCGCGGGGATGCGGTACCAGAACCGTCCGGACCCGGCAGCGGACGCGGGCCACCCGTCGACGGACCCTGAATACGCCGACAGCTCGAACGAGCTGTGGCTGGACTTCACCACCACCGCCCAGGGCACCTCCTACGGCAGTCGCACCGTGGGCTGGACCTTCCGCCCCGGCGAGGCCCGGTCGCTGGTGATCCTCGACCATCTGACCTCCACCGGCTCGAACGACTCCGGCGACGCCGGCGCCCGGCTGGCGTGTCTGGACGTCGATTTCTGAGCGGCCGCGGATTCCGCCCCGGCCCATTTTGCCGCACCGTCGTCCTATGATTGATGCACAGTGTGCACGCTCCCGGCGGATGGAGGCCCGGTATGAACCCACCCACGCTCGCGGAGGCCCTCGAGGCCGAGCACCACGAGATCGACGAGGCGATCTACGCGTTCCTGGGAGGGGAGCCCGGCGGCCGCGCACGGCTCGACGCGGCGTTCGAGGAGCTGCGCCGCCACATCTACCTCGAGGAGGTGTACTTGTTCCCGCCTCTGCGGGACGCCGGGATGATGGCACCCGTGTTCGTGATGCTGCGCGAGCACGGCGAGATGTGGCAGAAGCTCGAGGAGATCGAGGCTGCGCTCGCCGTCAACGCGGCCTCGGACACCGGATCCGCGCTGTGCCGCGAACTGCTCACCCAGCTGGACGCGCACAACTCGAAGGAGGAGCCCATCCTCTATCCGCAGTTGCAGGGCGTCCTCACCGACAGCGCCGCCGAGCAGTATCTGGCCTTCCTGGAGGACGGGGAGCGCCCCGACGGCTGGGAGTGCGAGCGCGCCTCCGCCGACGCCGGCCCCTCGCTGCCCTGGGGGTAGCCGCCGCCGGAACGACCGCCGACCGGATGCCCCGGGGGGGGCGGCCTCGCCCATCGGCCCGGGGAGGACCGCTCTCCTGCCCTACGGTAGTGGGTGATGAGCACTTCGGAGCTGGCTGCGGGGCTCGGCAACGACCAGGGCCAGGGCCTGCTGCAGGTCGGCGAGCTGGCCCTGGCGTTCGTGCTCGCGTCCCTCATCGGCCTGGAGCGGCGTTTCCGCGGCAAGAGCGCCGGGCTGAAGACCCAGGCGATCGTCGGCACAGCCGCCGCGCTGATGGTGCAGGTCAGCAAGTACGGCTTCTTCGACGTACTCGGCGACGGCGTCTCCGTCGACCCCTCCCGCGTCGCCGCGCAGATCCTCTCCGGGGTCGGATTCATCGGCGCCGGCCTGATCATCACCCGGCGCGGCGCCGTCCGCGGACTCACCACGGCGGCCGCGGTGTGGGAGACCACCGGTATCGGCATGGCGGCGGGTGCCGGGCTGTGGCTGCTCGCGATCGTCGTGACGGTCCTGCACTTCGTCATCGCCTTCGTCTATCCGATGATCACCCGCCACCTGCCGGGTGCGGACACCGTCATCGACATCGATGTCGGATACCGCACCGGCGCGGGGACATTGCGCGAGCTGCTGGCCGCCGCGACGGGCGCCCGATGGCGTGTGGTCAACGTGGCGCCGCGGAAGGAGGAGGACGGCCAGGTGTCGATGGAGTTGAGCCTGCGGGGCGGCGGCGCACCGGACGAGTTGCTGGCCCGGCTGGGCGGCATCGACGGTGTCACCCGCATGCGCCTGATGTCCGAGGACGAACTCGACTGACTGCGCCGCGCCCGCGCGCGATGCCCCGCACGCGATGCCACCGTCCGGCCACAACGATTGACAGACGGTCGTCCAGAACGTACGAACACCTTGTGCACCGAGTCACCTGCTTTCCAACGCCCCTGCACCGCCGGCCCCACCTCCCACGGGCCGCGGGTGTGCTCATGCGTGCCGCGGCGGCCCTCGCAGTCGGCTCCGCCGCAGTGCTCACGGCCGCCCCCGCCGGAGCCGATCCCGCACCGGCCGCAGGCACGGACGTGCGGACCCTCCACTTCGCGGTGCAGACGGGGCCCGGCGACACCCCCTGCGACATCGTCGGCGATCTCTACACGCCTGCAGGGGCCTCCGCCGCCGATCCGGTGCCCGCGATCCTCACCACCCACGGCTTCGGCGGTTCCAAGGACGACCAGGCGGAGGCCGCCCGCTACTTCGCCGGGCGCGGCTACGCGGTGCTGGCCTATTCCGGGCTGGGGTTCGGCGGCTCGGGGTGCCGCATCGGCATGGACGGGCGCGTGCCCGACGGGCAGGCGGC
>CAYVJJ010000204.1:0-5208 GCA_964451655.1 uncultured Mycobacteriaceae bacterium
CGGCAAGACGCTGCTGGCGCGCGCCGTCGCGGGCGAGGCGGGCGTGCCCTTCTTCTCCATCTCGGGCTCCGACTTCGTCGAGATGTTCGTGGGCGTCGGCGCCTCGCGTGTGCGCGACCTGTTCGAGCAGGCCAAGCAGAACAGCCCCTGCATCATCTTCGTCGACGAGATCGACGCCGTCGGCCGCCAGCGCGGCGCCGGCCTGGGCGGCGGGCACGACGAGCGCGAGCAGACGCTCAACCAGCTGCTGGTGGAGATGGACGGCTTCGGCCCCACCAGCAATATCATCCTGATCGCGGCGACCAACCGGCCCGACATCCTCGACCCCGCACTCCTGCGCCCGGGGCGTTTCGACCGCCAGATCCCCGTATCCAACCCGGACCTGGCCGGACGGCGCGCGGTGCTCAAAGTGCATTCGCAGGGCATGCCCATCGCGCCGGACGCGGACCTCGACGGTCTGGCCAAGCGCACCGTCGGCATGTCCGGCGCGGACCTGGCCAACGTCATCAACGAGGCGGCGCTGCTCACCGCGCGCGAGCACGGCAGCGTCATCACAGGCGCGGCGCTGGAGGAATCGGTGGACCGCGTCATCGGCGGCCCCCGGCGCAAGAGCCGCATCATCAGCGAGCAGGAGAAGAAGATCACCGCCTACCACGAGGGCGGGCACGCGCTCGCCGCGTGGGCGATGCCGGACATCGAGCCGGTGTACAAGGTCACGATCCTGGCCCGCGGCCGCACCGGCGGGCACGCGCTCACCGTCCCGGAGGACGACAAGAGCCTGATGACCCGCTCGGAGATGATCGCGCGCCTGGTGATGGCCATGGGCGGACGCGCCGCGGAAGAGCTCGTCTTCCACGAGCCCACCACCGGCGCCTCGTCGGACATCGAGATGGCCACCAAGCTGGCCAAGTCGATGGTCACCGAGTACGGCATGAGCGCCAAGCTGGGTGCCGTCAAGTACGGACAGGAGCAGGGGGACCCGTTCCTGGGCAGGTCCATGGGCCAGCAGGCCGATTACTCGTTGGAGGTGGCGCACGAGATCGACGAGGAGGTGCGCAGGCTCATCGAGGCGGCACACACCGAGGCCTGGTCGATCCTGGGACAGTACCGCGACGTGCTCGACGCCGTGGCCGGTGAACTGCTGGAGAACGAGACACTGCACCGCAGGGACCTGGAGCGGGTGTTCGAGTCGGTCCAGAAGCGGCCCCGGATCACCGCGTTCAACGACTTCGGCGACCGCGTGCCCTCGGACAAGCCGCCGATCAAGACGCCGGGCGAACTCGCGATCGAGCGCGGCGAGCCGTGGCCGCCGCCGGCCCCGGTGCCCGCGTTCCGTCGGGACCGTGAAGCGGCCGCGGCCGGGGCGGGCGAGTCCGCGCCCGCCCCGGGATGGCAGTCCGCGCCGCAGCCGGACCCACGGCACGGCGATCAGGGCCCTGGCGGTCCCCAGCGTCGTCAGCAGCCGGGTCAACATCAGCCGGGTCAACATCAGCCGGGTCAGCAGCAGCCCGGGCAGCAGCGGCCCGCCTATCCGGGCCCCGGCCACACCGGGCCCGGTCAGGGGCAACCAGCGCCGGACCGCCCGGTGCCGGGCCGATACCCCGCACCGGCTCCTGCCTCCAACGGCCGGGATTACGGGGCCCCCGCCGGATGGCATGCCCCAGGCTGGCCGCCCCGCGATCAGCGGCGGGGCGGATTCCACGACCCGCAGGAGTCCTCTGCCGCCGCGGGAGGCGCACCCGACACGGGGCGCGGCAGGCATCCCGGAGAGGATCGCTACGCTGACCAGGACGGCAACGTCGGCGGCGACGACCGGGGAGGCCGCCACCGGGAACCCGAAGGGAACGGACACGACGGCAGCGATCCGGCCCCCGGGTCCGGGCGGCCGTGGAACCGGTCCGACGGCGCACCATGAGCGTGGCCCGGGTGTGGTAAGCCGACGCCGGGAGCCCGGCGGGCAGGTCGGCGCCTTCCGCGACAACCGGAGGAACGAACGAGTGCGGACTGACAGCGTGACGGACGGCAGGATGACCGACGGCAGGGCGGCAGATGTCCCGGGCGTCGGGGCCGCAGACAACGGGGCCGGGGGCGACCGCCCGGACCGCGACGACGGGCCCGCCCCGCATGACACGGTGCGGCACGGTGCGGCACGGCCGTTCGACGCGGCCCGGGCCGAGGCGGCCGTGCGGGAGTTGCTGATCGCGGTGGGTGAGGACCCGGACCGGGAGGGTCTGCGTGAGACCCCGGCGCGGGTCGCGCGAGCCTACCGTGAGGTGTTCGACGGGCTGTTCAGTGAGCCCGATACCGTCCTCGACACGGTCTTCGACGAGGGGCACCAGGAGATGATCCTGGTGCGCGACATCCCCGTCTACTCCACCTGCGAACACCATCTGGTGCCGTTCCACGGGGTCGCCCATGTCGGATACATCCCCGGCAGCACCGGCAAGGTGACCGGCCTGTCCAAGCTGGCGCGTGTGGTGGACCTGTACGCCAAGCGGCCGCAGGTGCAGGAGAGGCTCACCAGCGACATCGCCGACGCGCTGGTGCGCAAGCTCGACCCGCGCGCCGCGATCGTCGTCATCGAGGCCGAACACCTGTGCATGTCGATGCGCGGCATCCGAAAGCCGGGCGCCACCACCACCACATCGGCGGTGCGCGGCCTGTTCAAAAGCAGCGCGGTCTCGCGCGGCGAGGTCCTCGACCTGATCCTGCGCAAGTGATCACCACCGTGGGACAGCGCCGAGCGGCCGCCGCCCGCCTGAACGGACTTCCGCGTCCCGGGCGCTGCGCGGTGATGGGGATCCTCAATGTCACCGCCGACTCCTTCTCCGACGGCGGCCGCTACCTGGAGCGCGACCTGGCCGTCGAACACGGTCTGCAGCTGGTGGCGGCCGGAGCGGACATGGTGGACGTGGGCGGTGAGTCCACCCGCCCCGGCGCGCACCGCGTGGCCGCGGAGGTGGAGCGGTCCCGCGTGGTGCCCGTCATCCGGAGACTGACGGCGGAAGGGGTCAGCGTCAGCGTCGATACGATGCGCGCGTCCGTGGCAGCGGCTGCGGTGGAGGCCGGAGCCACGGTGGTCAACGACGTCTCCGGCGGTCGTGCGGACCCGGACATGGCGCACGTCGTCGCGGAGACGGGCGTTCCGTGGATCCTCATGCACTGGCGTGCCGCGGGCGGGGCCGGCGGGTACGTCAACGCCTCCGGCATCACCGACTACGGCGAACGCGGTGTGGTCCGCACTGTGCTCGATGAGCTGCTCCGCCAGGTGGATGTCGGTGTCGACGCAGGCGTGCGACCGGAGGACATCGTGCTCGATCCGGGTCTGGGATTCGCCAAGACCGCCGACGACAATTGGCGGCTGCTGGCCGCCCTCCCACGACTGGTCGAGGAAGGGTTCCCCGTGCTCGTCGGTGCATCCCGCAAGCGTTTCCTGGGTTCGCTCCTCGCCGACGCGCCCGGTTCGGCGCGGCCGCCCGCGGGCCGCGACGGTGCGACGGCGGCGGTGAGCCTGCTGGCCGCGCAAGCAGGGGTGTGGGGTGTACGGGTGCACGATGCGCGCGGATCCCGCGACGCGCTGGCGGTGCTCGGTGAGTGGCCCTCGGCTTCCGCGCAGGACACCGGCCCGGCGCGGGTGACGGCCGGACGGGCCGCACGGTGAGCGGACGGACCGGCGGCCGGTCCTGGCCCCCCTCGGGGGATCGGGTGACGCTGTCAGGCCTGACGGTCCGTGGCCGGCACGGAGTCTTCGCCCACGAGAAACGCGAGGGCCAGGAGTTCGTCGTCGACCTGGCCGTGTGGTTCGACCAGACCCGGGCCGCGTTGACCGACGACCTGGCGGACACCCTCGACTACGGCGCGTTGGCGCAGCGTGCCGCGGACATCGTCGCGGGTCCGCCTTGCGACCTCATCGAGACGGTCGCCGCCCGGATCGCCGACGCCGTGGCCGCCGACCCGCGGGTACACGGGGTGGAGGTGACGCTGCACAAGCCGTCGGCGCCGATCCCGTTGCAGTTCGCCGACGTCGCCGTGACCACCCGCCGGATCCGCGCGACCCCCGGGGAGGCGGGGCGGTGAGCCGTGTGATCCTGTCCGCGGGCTCGAATATGGGCGACCGGCTGGCGCACCTGCGGTCGGTGGCGGACGAGCTGGGCGATGCACTCGTGGCGGCGTCGTCGGTGCATGAGACGGCGCCGTGGGGCGGGGTGACGCAGGATGATTTCTACAACGTCACCGTGGTCGCCGAGGATCCGCGGCGCGATGCGTGGGATTGGCTGCGTCTGTGCCACCTGCTCGAGTGGCGGGCGCAGCGGGTGCGGGACGTCCGCTGGGGGCCGCGCAGCCTCGACGTCGACGTGATCGCTTGTGTCGACGGGGCCGAGGTCCGCTCCCGGCACCGCGATCTGATCCTGCCGCACCCGCGCGCGCACGCGCGCGCATTCGTGCTGGTCCCGTGGGCGCAAATTGAGCCGGAGGCGACGCTGGAGCGCGTGCGGATCACCGATCTGATCGCGCGGCTGGACCCCGCGGAGGTCGCCGGCGTGGTGCGGACCGACATGGAGCTGCTGTGACCGGGGTGCTGTTGTTGACCGCAGGACTGTCGTGCAGGCGTGCTGACGTGCGATCGAGGCGGTGGCGAAGCTGAAGACGACGCGGATCGTGGACCTGGCCCTGGTGGCACTGGCGTTCCTCGGGGTCGGGTGGGCCGTCGCGGCGGCCGCATACGGAGAACTTCCGGCCGTACCCACGCTGGTCGGCCTGCCGCTGGTGGTGCTCGCGGCAGCCGAGGCGGTGGCCGGGGTCTTCATTCGTCGGCGCGTGGCCGACGGCGAGGTGGGCACCGGACTGCACCAGTTGAATCCGCTGTCGATCGCCCGGTCCGTGGTATTGGCCAAGGCGTCGGCGGTGGTCGGCGCAGTGTTCGCCGGCGGCTGGGCCGGACTGCTGATTCACTTGGTCCCGCAGCAGGGGCGGCTGGCGGCGGCCCGGAGCGACCTGCCCGGCACCATCTTCGGGCTCGCCGCGGGGGTGCTGCTGGTCGCCGCCGCCCTGTGGCTGGAGCGGGCGTGCACGGTGCCGCCGGACTCGCGTGCGGACGGTGGCGATCGCCACGATGAGTGACTTGCCGCCGGTCTTCCCTGAAGCGGACGCGTGCTGACGGTATGTTGTCGGCATGACCGTTCCCGGCCGAGACAGTTCTACGCGCCC
>CAYVJJ010000205.1:0-5194 GCA_964451655.1 uncultured Mycobacteriaceae bacterium
ACCGACCACGTGCTGGTGCTCGACCACGACGGCTGCTGGTGGTGGGAGTCGCTGCCGGGTACCCCGTGCCCCGCAGACATCCGGGAACTCATCCGCGACGCCCCGCCCCCCGGCGGCGCCGACGGGCCCCGCGCCCCGGATCCGGCGTGGTCGATCGACTGGCATGCGCCCGACAGGCCCGCACACCGCCGCGGGGTGGAACTGTGCCTCGAGGCGATCACCGCGGGCGAGATCTACCAGGCGTGCGTGTGCACGGCCTTCACCGGCCGTTACCGCGGCGACCCGGTCCGGTTCTTCGCCGACGCCGCCGCGGCCACCACGCCCGCCCGCGCCGCATTCGTCGCGGGCGGGTGGGGGGCCGTCGCATCGCTGTCGCCCGAGACGTTCCTGACCCGCCGCGGCCGCCGCGTCGAGTCCAGCCCCATCAAGGGCACCGTCCCCCGCACCACGCACCCCGACGTGCTGCGCGGATCCGTCAAGGACGTCGCGGAGAACATCATGATCGTCGACCTGGTGCGCAACGACCTGGGCCGGGTCGCCGCGACCGGCTCGGTCCGCGCCCGCCGGCTGCTCGAGGTCCTGCCCGCCCCGGGCGTGTGGCACCTGGTGTCCACGGTGGAGGCGGAACTGCGCCCGGGCGTCACCGACACGGACCTGCTCGCCGCCGCGTTCCCGCCCGCCTCGGTCACCGGCACGCCCAAGGAGCGCGCCCGCACCCTGCTCGACGGCTGGGAACCCGCGCCCCGCGGGGTGTACTGCGGGACCGTCGGCATGGTCTCCCCGCTGGCCGGGCTCGAGCTCAACGTGGCCATCCGGACCGTGGAGTTCGCCCCCGGCGGCTCGGCGCGGCTGGGGGTCGGCGGCGGCATCACCGCCGACTCCTCCCCCGCCGCCGAGTGGCAGGAATGCCTCGACAAAGCCGCCAGCATCGTCAGGCTCCGGCAGCACTAGAGTCGGCTGGCGCCCGCCGGAGGCCACCGGCGGCGCCCGGGCTCAGCCGCGGGAGGCGAGCACCGCCTGATACAGCTCCCGCTTGGACACGCCGTGCCGCGCACCGACCTGAGCGCAGGCGTCCTTGAGTCGCATCCCCTCGTCCACCCGCTGCTGCACCAGGCCCACCAGCTCGTCGGCGGACCGCCGACGCGGGGCCGCCCCCTCGATCACCACCGATATCTCGCCGCGCACGCCGCCGCGCGCCCACTCCGCCAGCTCCGCGAGCGTGCCGCGGCGCACCTCCTCATAGGTCTTCGTCATCTCGCGGCACACCGCCGCCCGCCTGTCCCCGCCCAGCACGCCGACCGCGTCGGCCAGGCAGTCTTCGAGCCGGTGCGGGGATTCGAAGAACACCGCGGCGCGCGGCTCGTCCCGCAGCGCCTCAAGGAACTCGGCCCGCTTGCCCGGCTTGCGGGGCGCGAAGCCCTCGAAGCAGAACCGGTCCACCGGCAGCCCCGACAGCGCGAGCGCCGTGGTCACCGCGGACGGCCCGGGCAGGCATGTCACCGGCAGCCCGGCCGTGATGCACGCGTCCACCAGGGTGTAGCCGGGATCGCTGACCGACGGCATTCCCGCGTCGGTCACCAGCAGGACCGTGCCGCCGGAGCCGACGGCCTCGACCAGCGCCGGGATGCGCGCCGACTCCACCTGGTCGTAGAAGCTGACGATCCGCCCGCCGATCGCCACGTCCAGCGCGGCGGCGAGCGCCCGGGTGCGGCGCGTGTCCTCGGCGGCGACGACGCCGGCCTCCGCGAGCGCCGCACGCAGCCGCGGCGAGGCGTCGCGGGCGTTTCCCAGCGGGGTCGCGGCCAGCACCAGGCGGCCTCCCGCGGCGCCACGATCCTGCGCCGCCTGCTCGTGCGCATCCATGACTGCCGAGCCTACGGTCCGCCCCGACGGCGCGGGCGGCGCAGGTGCACCAGCGCCTACGATCGTCGTGTGCCGCTGATGACCACCGCCCGCCGGGACCGCGCCTCCGGCGGGCCGTCGGCCGCGTCCGGCGGCCGCCCGACGCCCGCGCACCGCGCCTTCGGGCGCGGGGCGCGCGCACCCGGCGGCGCAGACGGCGCAGCGACCGGCCCCGACTCCGTCGCGCCGGCCGGTCCGCCAGGCCGGGCCGCAGCGGGCGGCCCGCCCCCGGACCGCCTGCGCGGATGGGTGGTGACCCTGGTCGTCACCGCCCTCGCGGCGGTCACCCGCTTCCTCCACCTCGGCATGCCCACCGACGCGGGGACCCCGGTCTTCGACGAGAAGCACTACGCCCCTCAGGCCTGGCAGATGATCCAGGGCGGCTGGATCGAGGACAACCCCGGCTACGAACTGGTGGTGCACCCGCCGCTGGCGAAGCAGCTGATGGCGCTGGGGCAGTGGATGTTCGGCTACGACGGCTTCGGCTGGCGTTTCGCCTCCGCCGTGGCGGGCACGGTGCTGGTGCTGCTGATCATCCGGATCGCGCGGCGCATGACCGGCTCGACGCTGCTCGGCGGCGTCGCGGGCCTGCTGGCGACCGCCGACGGGGCGCTCACCGTGTCCTCGCGCACCGCGCTGCTGGACGTCTTCCTGACGGTGTTCATGGTGGCGGCGTTCGCGTGCCTGCTGTGCGACCGGCAGCAGGTGCTCGACCGCATGTCCGCCGTCGCCGCCGAGGGCCGCATCCACGACACCCCGTGGGGGCCGCGGCTGGGGTTCCGGTGGTGGCGTTTCGGCGCCGGCGTATTGATCGGACTCTCCTGCGCCGCCAAGTGGGGCGGCCTCTACTACGTCGCGTTCTTCGGGCTGCTGACCGTGTTCTCGGACGTCGCCGCGCGTCGCCGGCACGGCGTGCGGCGCCCATGGCTGGGCACGCTCGTCCGCGACACGCCCGCCGCGCTGGCGAGCATCGTGGTCGTCCCGCTGCTGACGTATCTGGGCGCGTGGTGGGCGTGGTTCGCCAGCGAGGTCGGCGTGGACCGGCACGTGGTCGGCTGGAAGGTCGGCACCGGCGGCACCTTCTCGTTCGTCCCCGACGCCCTGCGCAGCCTGTGGTACTACAGCGCACACGTGCTCGAGTTCCACGAGCACCTGACGAACTCCGCGGGCAACCGGCACCCGTGGGAGTCCAAGCCGTGGACCTGGCCGATGAGCCTGCGACCGCTGCTGTACTACTTCTCCGACGGTGACAAGGTCTCCGGCTGCGGCGCCGACAAGTGCGTGAGCGCGATGATGATCGTCGGCACCCCGGCCATGTGGTGGCTGTCGCTGCCGGTGGCCCTGTGGGGCGTCTGGCGGATCGTCACGCGCCGCGACTGGCGCTACACCTGGATCATCGTCGGCTACGCGGCCGGGTACCTGCCGTGGTTCCTCAACCTGGACCGGCAGATGTACTTCTTCTACTCGGTGCCGCTGGCCCCGTTCCTCATCCTCGGCATCACCGTGGTGCTGGGCGAGATCCTCGGGGGCGCCCGCGCCCACGCCCCTCCGGTGCGCACGGCGCACGGCACGGCGTCCGCGGTGACGGCGTGGAGCGATGCACGCGGGCCGGCCGCGCGCCCCGGACCGGTACCGCCCGCGTATCTGCCGGGCGAGCGCCGCCGGCTGGGGCTGGCGATCGTGTGCGCCTACGTCGCGCTGGTGATCGCGAACTACGTGTGGCTCTGGCCCATCCTGACCGGCGGGGTCATCTCCGATGCACACTGGCAGATGGAGATGTGGCTGCCCAGCTGGCGCTGACCCGGAGGAGTCGACCATGCCCGGCATCGATGCGATCACCATCGACCACGATGCGCCCACCGCGCCGTTCGAGCAGGTGCGGTTGCAGATCCTCGCCCTGATCCGCGACGGCGCCCTGCTGGCCGGCCAGAAGCTGCCCACCGTCCGCGCTCTGGCGGCCGACCTCGGCATCGCCGTCAACACGGCGGCCCGCACCTACCGCGAGCTCGAGGCCGAGGGGATCATCGAGACCCGCGGCCGCCGGGGCACGTTCGTGGCGGGCACCGGCGACGTCAGCCGGCGCCGGGCCCAGCGGGCGGCCGTCGACTTCGTCCGCACGGCCCGGGAACTGGGCTTCGACGACGCGCAGATCCGCCGCCTCGTCGACACCGCGCTGAGTTGACCCACCGCGCGCGGCGGATCCGTGGGGGACCTCCCACCACGTCGCGTTGACTTAGGTTAGCCAAACCTACTACCTTGTGCGCATCCGTGATCCCCTACTGGAGCGCCGGTGCCCATGACGAAGAACCTCGACCGCCCTCGGACAACCCCCGCCGGCACCGGCCGTGCGCCCGCAGCGAAGGCGCGCACCGGCACGGCGGACCCCGCAGAACCGACGGCCGCCGCACTGCCGGACGGCGCCGCCGCCCGGCGGAGCCTCGCGGTACTGCGCATCGCGCTCGGCGGCGTGTTCCTGTGGACGTTCCTGGACAAGCTTTTCGGCCTCGGGCGCTCCACGCCGCGCGACGGCGCGTGGATCGACGGCGGCACGCCGTCCCAGGGCTACATGCGTCATGGCGCCCGGGGACCGCTGGCCGACGTGTTCGCCGGCGCCGCGGGTCCTGTGACCGACGTCCTGTTCATGGCGGGGATGCTGGGCGTGGGGCTCGCGCTCGTCCTGGGTATCGGGCTGCGCGTCGCGGCGGGGGCCGCCGTGGCGATGATGGCGCTGCTGTACCTGTCCACGTGGCCCTTCCCCGCCGGATCGCAGAACTTCCTCCTCGACAACCACGTCGTCTATGCGGCCGCGGCCGTCGCGCTCGCCGCCTGCGGTGCGGGCGCCACCTGGGGTCTCGGCGCGCGGTGGACGGCGATCCCGTTCGTCGCGCGGCGCAGCTGGCTGGCCTGAGGCCGCCCGCGGTGGTGCCCGTCCTGCCCCGGGGGCGATGATGGGGGCATGCCGTCCTCCCCTGATCCCACCGGCCCGGCCGGTCCTGCCGACCCGGCGGCGCCCACTCCCGCCGAGACCCGCGACTGGACCGTGATCACTCGCGAGCCCTGCGCTGAATGCGGTTTCGACCCGGCCACGGTCACCGCCGCGGCCGTACCGTCACGGATCCGCGCGACGGTCCCGCGTTGGGAGGCGGTGCTGACGGCCCGCGGGTCCGCGGGCGCCCGACGGCTGCGCGACCGCCCCCGCACGGGCACCTGGTCGCCCCTCGAGTACGCCTGCCACGTGCGCGACGTGTGCCGCACCTTCACCGGGCGCCTGGCCCAGATCCGTGACGCCCCG
>CAYVJJ010000206.1:0-5156 GCA_964451655.1 uncultured Mycobacteriaceae bacterium
CCGGTGGTCTCCGCGACCCAGTCGACCAGCCAGGCGCGCAGTTCGCCCACGGTCATCGGGGCGGGCTCCTGCGTCCCGGGCGCCGCGGCCTCCGGCGCCGCGCCGCTGACCGTTCCGTCCTGCTCGTCGTCTGCGGTGTTGTCCGGCCGGCTGTGCGTCATGCCACCTGCTTCGTGTTCGTCGCGTGTCCTGCGTGTGCGGTGTCCCCGCCGGGCGCCGCTACGGGCCCGGAGGGCCGGTCCGCCACCGGTGCCGGGGCCGTCCGCCGCGGCTACTCGTGACTATCGGGGAAGGCCTGCTGCGTGTATCCGCCCCGCAGCGTGCCTTCGATGTACGCGGCCTTGCATGCTCGTCTTGCGATCTTGCCACTGGAGGTGCGCGGGATCGAGCCCGCGGGGACCAGCAGAACGTCCCGCGCCGTCACACCGTGGCGGGCGGAGACGGCGCCGCGCACCGCGTCCGCGATGGGGACCGGATCCGCCTTGCCCTTGCCGGGGGCGCGCTCGGCCACCACCACCAACTGCTCGGAGGCATCGTCGCGGTCCGGGGTGAGCCCGCTGCCCGCATGCTCGAACACCTCGGGCGGCAGCTGGTTGAGCGGCACCGAGAAGGCCGCGGCGAACCCCGGCCGGATCGCGTCCGAGGCCTCCTGCGCGGTGGCCTCGAGGTCCTGCGGGTAGTGGTTGCGGCCGTCGACGATGACCAGGTCCTTGACCCGGCCGGTGATGAACAGCTGCCCGTCGAAGTAGACGCCGTAGTCGCCGGTGCGCATCCACCGCGCATCGTCCGGGGCGCCCTCGGCGTGGGTGCCCTCCTCCAGCCGCTTGACGAGCCGGTTGTGGAAGGTCTGCGCGGTCTCCTCCGGACGGGCCCAATAGCCCTGGCCGATGTTCTCCCCGTGCAGCCAGATCTCGCCCACGTGGCCGTCGGCCTGCTCCACGCCGGTCTCCGGATCGACGATCGTCGCCCACTGGCTCACGGCGACGCGGCCGCATGCGACCTGCGGGACCGCACCCTCGGCGTCCTCCGCGACCTTCACCATGCGTCCGCGGGCGAGCTCGGTGCGGTCGACGTACACCACGTGGGCCTCCGTCGACTGCGCGGTGGTGGAGACGAACAGTGTGGCCTCGGCCATGCCGTAGCTGGGCTTGATGGCGGTGGGCGAGAGCCCGTACGGCTCGAATGCCTGGTTGAACTTGCGCATGGACGTGGTGGTCACCGGCTCCGAGCCGTTGATCAGCCCGATGACGTTGCTCAGGTCCAGGGATTCTCCGTCCTTGGGCAGGCCGCGCACCGCGGCGTGCTCGAAGGCGAAGTTCGGCGCCGCCGCGAAGGTGGGGGCGCCGTCGCCCGACGCGGCGAGCTCCCGGATCCAGCGCCCGGGCCGCTGCACGAACGCCCGCGGCGACATGATCGTGATGTACCGGCCGCCCACTGCGGGAAGGATGACCGTGAGCAGGCCCATGTCGTGGAACAGCGGCAGCCACGTGACCCCGCGGGATTCCAGGGTCAGGCCGATGCCCTCGGCCATCTGCGCGGCGTTGGTGAGTACGCCGCGGTGGGTGATCTCCACTCCGGCCGGCGTGCGCGTGGAGCCGGACGTGTACTGCAGGTAGGCGATGCTGTCCAGCGTCACCTCCGGCTTGATCCAGGTCTCCGCGACGTCGTCGGGGATGGCGTCGACCGCGATGATCCGCGGGCGCTCCTTGGCGGGAAGGTGGCGGAACAGCTTGCGGACCCCGGCGGCCGAGCGGGTGGCCGTGAGGATCGCGGCGGGCTTGCAGTCCCCCAGCACCGCCTCGAGCCGGTCCCCGTGCCCGGGCTCGTCCGGGTCGAACAGCGGCACCGCGATGGCGCCCGCGAACATGGCGGCGAAGAACGAGATGACGTAATCGAGTCCCTGCGGCGCGAGGACGGCCACCCGGTCCCCCGGTTCGGTGACCTGCTGGAGGCGGGCGGCGATGGCCCGCGTGCGGAGCCCGAACTCCTCCCAGGTGAGCTCGTGCACCTCACCGTCGCGCGAAGTGGAGTAGTCCAGGTAGCGGTAGGCGAGCGTCCCCGCGGAGGTGCGGGTGTTCTCTTCGACGTAGTCGACAAGCGTGCGCCCCGGGTCGAGGATCACCTGCCCGTTGTCGTCGAAGAAGTCGCCGATAAATTCCATCCCTACTCCTGTCAGTCCCGCTCGAGGCACGCGGACGCCCCCGGCGCCCTCCGCGCCGCCGCGCCCTCGGCTCCGCCGGCCGCCGCAGGCACGCGCAGAAGGCGGTGCGCCTGCGGCCACCGCCCGTTGCCGCACCCGCGCCGCTCGTAGCCGACGCAGATCACGAACATGTTACTGAAGCGACCGCGTCCGACCGAAGCCAGGACCCGTGACCCCCGCTTCCGACGGTGATCCGTCCGGCTGCGGTGTCACGGCACGCTGTGCGCGGACCGGGAGCACGACCGAAGCCCGTGGTCACCTTACCGGCAAGCCCGTGCGTGCACAGTGCCGGACGCACATTGCCGGAAGACCGCCGGACGCCCTCCGGCAACGGCCTCGCCACGCCCGTCGGGACCGGCGGCGCGGGCCTCAGACGGCCCCCAGGGTGAATCGCACCCGGCCCGGCGGATGTGACTCCGACCAGGTGGCCGCGCCGGCCCGGCCCGCCGGACCGGCGGCTCAATCGTGCTCCGGGTGCGGCGCGCCGTCGATGAGCCGCTCCGCCCAGTCGGTCAGGTACTCCGTGGCCGTGCGGCCGCCCTCGAGGATCGGGTTCGTGGCGTACAGCGCGTGCACCGGGGCCGACACCGCCGAGCCCAGCTTCGACAGGGTGCCGATGAGGTCGTCCATCAGGTCGGCGGGAGCGTCGCAGATCAAGTCGCCGGGCGCGCAGATCTGGACGGTGCGCCCGGCGAGGTCGCCGAACCCGCCGGGGCGGGCGCCGGTCATCGTGGTGCCCGGGAACCCCGGAACGTCGTGCAGGCCGCCGAGCATCACCTCGGCGCCCTCCCCCGTCGGCACGCCCAGCTGCGTCGTGGCGGACCCCGGCGCCCCCGACTGACGCCGGCCGTCCGCCACCAGGCCCACCCCCAGCACCAGGTCCGACGGCACGGGCCCGTTGCCCTGCCCGATCTGGGCGGCCACGTCGCCGGCGATCACCGCCCCCTGCGAGAACCCGACCAGCACGTAACCGGTCAGCGGGCAGTCGGCGTACCGCTCGGACAGGATCCTCTTCATCGCCTCCGTGCCTGCGGCCCGGCTGGCGTCGTAGGTCTGTTCCGGCGGCGCGAAGGGGCGGGCGAACTGCGCCACGTACGGCACCGTCACCACGTCCACGCGGCCGCCCTCGTCGTCGCCGGCACCGGTGCCGTACTTGTCCTGGACGGGCCCGGTCACGTTCAGCAGTAGCGCGTTCGGATTGAAGTCGGGGTGGTGCGGGTCGTCGTCCGGCGAGCTCTCCCACGTCCCGGGCACGGCCACCATCTGCACATCGGGGCAGGACGCCGGCTGCGCCTGCGGCGGGGGCGTCGTGGGCGCAGGTCCCGGCCCCGGCGGCGGGGGCGTGACCGGCCGCTGCTGCAGCCACACGACGACCGCCGCCACCACCACGATGACCGCCAGCAGCACCAGCGCGAGCAGCCAGCGCCGCCCGCGCAGACCGCGCCTGCCCCTCCTGCTCACCCGCAGAGCTTGCTCTGGGCGGTCTCGATGAACGCGGTCGTGTCCTTCTCCGAGTCGACCTGGGCGCCGCGGGCCTTGGCGTCCAGCGCGATACTCGCGAGCACCGTCGCGTGGATCTGGTCGGCCGGGGCGTTGTTCGCCTGCGCGGCGCACACGTAATTCCCCGCGCTCACGGCCGCGTCGGAGTCCTCGGCGAAGCCGATCTTCTGGCTGCGCAGCGCGTCGAGGAACACCTTGTCCTGCTGCGACATCGCCGTGTCCGTGGGCCCGGGGTAGTCGCTCGGCAGGGCCTCCGGGGTCTCCGGGGGCGCCGTGCGCGGCACGCCGGTGGGCTTAGGGTCCACGGTCTTCGTCGGCGAGGTCGCGCCGCCTTCCGCATCCGAGGTGGGCGCCGGGGTGGAGACACTGGGCGTGGAGCTCACCGTCGAGTCGTTGCCGCCGCACGCGGACAGGCCGCCGGCGAGGGCGACCGCCGCGGCGGCCGCCGCCACCGCGCCGAACCTCCCGCGGGGTGCTGTGCTCTTCATCGGTCCCTCACCTGTCCCAGTGTCCGTCCGCCGGGGCGCGCCGCCCCGGTGCCGTGCCCTCCGTCATCGCGGCGTCGTCTCCGCTTCACCGTTCTTGACGGTGATCGTGCCGTGCTCGAAGTCCTGCGCCACACCGCCGGGCACCGCGTGCTGATCGCCCGTCGGGAAGCCCAGCGGCCCGTTCTCGAAGCCCTGCTTCTCCCACTCGTCGAAGATCGGCCCGTACTTGATGGACCACGCGCCCGTGCCCGCCGTCCAGTAGATGATGCCGTTGCCGAAGCGGTTGAACTTGCCGATGCCGTTGGGCGTGGTCAGCTCGTCCGTCGTCGGGGCGCCCATCTCGCCGCCCTCGGCCCCCATCGCGTTGTACTTGTCGCGGATGGCGCCCTGCACCTCGAACGCGCCGTCGCCGCCCGCGTAGATGGAGCCGACCTGGAAGTCCTGCGCCGTGCCGGAGCCGCCCTGCATCTTACGCGGGTCGGACGTCGGGTAGCCGAGCACGCCGGCCTCCCAGCCCAGCGTGCCCCACTTGTCCAGGACGGCGCCCTGGACCGGGTGCGCCCCGGTCTCCGGGGTCCAGTAGATCGATCCGTTCTGGAAGGCGTTGTAGCGACCGTGGCCGTCCGGGGTGGCCACCTCGTGCGTGGTGGGGAGACCCAGGCTGCCGCCCGGTCCGCCCGCCTGCTGGTAAGAGCCGCCGATGGCGCCGGCGACGATCTTGGCGCCGGTACCCTCGCTCCAGAACACCCGGCCGGAGACGAAGTCCTGCGCTCGCCCGCCCGGGACGTCGTACTCCGGGGTGACGCAGCGGCCCAGCCAGTCGACGCCGTCCGCCAGGTCGCCGATCGCGCCGGAGGCACGGCAGTCGGGCGCCTCCGGGTCCACGTCCAGCGCCTTGGCGATCTGCGGCCAGGACTGGTGCAGCTCGAACTGCCAGTACGGCCACGAGTGCGTGCCCGACGGGCGGT
>CAYVJJ010000207.1:0-5119 GCA_964451655.1 uncultured Mycobacteriaceae bacterium
CGGAACAGAGACGACGAGGTGCACCATGCATCCACGAGGTCGCGCAGGCGGACGCGGCCGGCGGGCCGTCCTCGCGGCAGTGGCGGGGCTGACGGTGGCGCTGGCCGGGACGGGGTGCGCGGGTGCAGTGGAGGACGGAACGGCCGGCGGAACGGCAACCGGCGACGCCGCTGCGGACGGCCGCGCGCTGTCCGGCACCACCGCTGCCACCGCGTCCGACGCCGTCACGTCCGACGCAGCTGAGGGGCCGATGACCGCCGCTCCCCCGTCATCCCCGCCCGCGCACACCGACGCACCGGACCCGGGGACGGGCGGTCACCGCGCGGTGCACTCGCTCACGTTCATCGCGATGGGCGACGGCGGCGCGTCGGGCAGTCCGGTCGGCTGCGGCGACAGCGCGGTGCCGGTCGATGTCGAGACCTCCACGATCGCGCCGCTCGGCGAGGTGTACCGGGCGCAGCTGGCGGCGGAGGGGCCGGACCACGGGCGCTCAGGGCTCTACAACGCCCTCGCCCGATCGGACCTGCAGTACGTGTCCGCCGCGATCGACGGCGGGCACGCGACGGTGCGGCTGACGGGGCACATCCGCATGGGCGGGGAATGCGACGCCCCGCGCGTGCGCGCACAACTCACCGAGCCCGCGCTGCAGTTCCCCAACGTGGACTCGGTGACGGTGCTGATCGACGGCGTACCGCTCGATCAGACGCTGTCGCTGCGCTGACCCGGCGTCACGACCAGCGGGCCTGGCCGCCGTCCAGCGGAATGGTCGCGCCGGTGAGGTAGCGCGCGTCCGGGCCCACGAGGAACGCGACGGCCCTGCCGATGTCCTCCTCGCACTCCCCGATGCGCCCCAGCGGGATCGTCTTGACGAACTCGTCGGCCTCCTCCGGATTGTGCTCGGTCCACGCCTTGAGCCCCGGCGAGAGCGCGTGCGGCGCCACCGCGTTCACGCGGATGCCGTCGCGGCCCCACTCCGAGGCGGCCGCCCGGGTCAGCGACCGCATGGCCTCCTTCGTGGCCGCGTAACCACCGTAATTGGAGGTGTCCCATCGCACGGCGGCCGAGCTCACCATGTTCACGATGGATCCGCCGCCGCGCTCGATCATGATCGGCCGGCACAGTTGCATCAGCGTGAAGGTGGCCAGCGGTCCGACCGCCAACGCCTTCTCCAGGTGGTGCCGCTTCATCTGCGCGAGCGGCCCGAGAACGCTGAAGTTGGCGTTGTTGATCAGGATGTCGATGCCGCCGAGCGCCGCTGTCACCTGCTCGACCGCCGGCGCCAGCTGCTCCTCCTCGGCCACATTGCATTCGAAGGCCTCCGCCGTCCCGCCGAAGCCGCGGATCCGCTCAGCCGTGTCGTCGACCTTGGCCTTGGTGCGCCCGAGCGCCGCGATCGCCGCGCCCTCCCCGGCCAGCGCGAAGGCGATGCCTTCACCCACACCCTGGCCCGCGCCGGTGATCAGAGCGACCTTGCCGTCCAATGTGCCCATCGAGGAGCCTCCCGCAGTCGTCGAGCGATGCCTACCCGTTCAGTGGCCATCACCCTAAGCAACCTAGCAATTGCTTGGTAGCCTCGTCCCGGTATCCGGGCAGGCGCCCGCCGGTCCCGCACCGCGCACCTGCCCGCACGAGCACGCCGATCCCGGAAGCGAGGACAGCATGGGCTCCCCCGTCCCCCCGAGCACGAGCGCCCCCACGAACACGGTCGATCTCAGCGGCCGGGTCGCCATCGTCACAGGCGGCACCAAGGGCATCGGGTTCGTCATCGCACGCACCCTGCTCGAGGCGGGCGCCGAGGTGACGGTCTGCGGCCGCAGTGAGCCGGAGTCGCTGCCGGGCGCCGCCGGGCGCACCGCGCAGTTCCGCGCCGTCGACGTACGCGACGCGGAGAGCGCCAAGTCGATGGTGCAGGACGTCGCCGACCGGCACGGGCGCCTGGACATCCTGGTCAACAACGCCGGCGGGTCCCCCGATGCCGATGCGGCGACGGTGTCCACGCGCTTCGTCGACAAGATCGTCGCGCTCAACATGCTCGCACCTTTCTATCTGTCGCAGGCGGCCAATGCGGTCATGCAGCAGCAGGAGGCCGGCGGGTCGATCATCAACATCGGCAGCGTGTCCGCGCACGACCCGCAGCCCGGCACCGCCGCATACTCCGCCGCCAAGGCCGGCCTGCTCATGTTCAGCCAGGCCTTGGCGCTCGAGTGGGCGCCCAAGGTGCGCGTCAACCACATCACGACCGGCCTCATCCGGACCGACGCCGCAGCCGACGTCTACGGGGACGACGGAGGCGCCGCGGTGGCCTCGATCATCCCGATGCAGCGGATGGCGGTGCCCGAGGACGTGGCGAATGCCTGCCTGTTCTTCAGCAGCGCACTGTCGTCGTACCTGACCGGCACGGACCTGGCCGTGCACGGCGGCGGGGAGTACCCGGGCCGTTATCTGGTCACGCGCGGCGGAGTGGACGACTGATGCGCACCGGCACCGTCTGGGGCCGGGCCGAGCCGTTCGCCGCATTGATCGCCGCCCGCGCCGACGATGACAACCCCGGCCTCCGCTTCGAGGACCGCCAGTGGAGCTGGCGCGAGGTCGTGGCCGAGGCCCGTGCCCGGGCCGAACTGGCCCGCACGCTGCGGGTGGACGGCCCGTGGCACATCGGCCTGCTCATGGAGAACTCGCCGGAGAACCTCTTCTGGGTCCTGGCCGCAGGGATGTCCGGCGCCACCATCGTCGGCATCAACCCGACCCGGCGTGGAGCAGAGCTGGAGCGCGACATCGATTTCACCGATATCCAGCTCATCGTCACCGACAGCACCCACCGGCAGCTGCTCGACGGGCTCACGCTCAACTGCCCTCCCGAGCACATCATCACGAGCGACTCCGCGGCGTTCGCCGATCTGCTCGGCGCCGGCATCGGCACCGCGACGCCGGCCGCCCCGCCGATACCGGACCCGACGACGATCTTCTCGCTGGTGTTCACGTCCGGCACCACCTCCGCGCCCAAGGCGGTGATCTGTTCGCAGGGGCGCCTGGGCACCATCGCGCGGCAACAGCAGGAGCGCAGGGATCTGCGGCCGGACGACGTCTTCTACGTGGCCATGCCGATGTTCCACTCCAACGCGATCATGGCCGGTATCGCACCGGCGGTGAGCGCCGGCGGGTGCATCGCGCTGCGACGGAGGTTCTCCGCGTCGGCGTGGCTCGAGGACGTGCGGCACTACGGGGCGACGTTCTTCAACTACGTCGGCAAACCGCTGAACTACATCCTCGCGACGCCGGAGCGCGACGACGACGCCGACAACCCCCTCCGGATCGCCTTCGGCAACGAGGCCAACGAGAAGGACATCGCGACCTTCGCGCGCCGCTTCGGGTGCCAGGTCATCGATTCCTACGGCACCTCCGAGGGCGGGATGCGCATCAACCGGACCCCCGGGATGCCTGCGGGCTCGCTGGGAACCGCTGACGAGGGGACAGTGGTCATGGATCCGGACACCCTTGCGGAGTGCCCGCGCGCCGAGTTCGATGAACAGGGACGGCTCACCAACGCGGACAAAGCGATCGGCGAGATCGCCAATATCCGCAACGTCGACCAGTTCGAGGGGTACTACGGTAACCCGGAGGCGGACGCGGACCGTGTGCGCCACGGCATCCTCTGGTCCGGCGACATGGCCTACCGCGATGCCGACGGGTTCTGGTACTTCGCCGGACGTACCTCGGACCGGCTGCGCGTGGACGGCGAGAACTTCGCCGCGGCCCCCGTGGAGCGGATTCTGGCGCGTTTCCCGGCGTTCAACCACGTCGCCGTCTACGCGGTTCCGGACGACGTGGTGGGCGACCAGGTGATGGTGGCCGTCGAGCTGTACCCCGGCGCCGTCTTCGATCCGGACGCGTTCGGCCGCTTCCTCTCCGAGCAGCCGGATCTGGGCACGAAGTGGGCGCCGAAGTACGTCCGGATCACCGCCGCCCTTCCCCGCACCACCACCAGCAAGGTGATCAAGCGGCAACTGCAGGCCGAAGGGCACCGGGTCGACGACCGCGTATTCGTCCGCGACGGCCGGTCGCCGACGTACCGGGAATTGTGAGGCCGAGGTTGCCCACCACCGAATCGAATACGCTTTCGATACCGACTCCCGCTTCTCCGTGACATAGAACTGGTGTTCCCGTACACTGGAGGCAGGCCGGGAAGAGGGACCGGGTGCGAGCGGGGGATCGGGGGATTCGTCATGGACCGAGCAGGCGGCTGCGATGTCGGCGTCGACGACCACCCCGGCATGACGGACGGCCTGTGGCGCCGCACCGAGTCGCAGTTGGTCGACGGGCTCGAAACTGCGGCGCAGACCATGTTCGCGCAGGAGATCGACATTCTGCGACTCACCGCCGAGTTGACCGGCCGCCGCACGGACGTGGGCAATCCCGCCCACGTCGCCGCCTTCCTCGCCGGCTGCACGACGATGTCCCTCCATGTCGCCCGCGGCCTGGTCGAGTTCGCGCAGCGGCTGCAGGCGCACCGGCCCGTGTTCGAGGCCTACTCGGAGGCGTCGATCTCCAAACCGGCGGCGCAGATGATCATCCGGTTCCTCGACGACCCGCCTGAGGCCATGCCGTCGGACGCGCTCGCACAGGCGGAGAGCACTCTCATCGCCTACGCCGGCAGCAGCAGCCGGCGGGATCTGGCGGCCATGATCGACGGCATCCGCGAGCACTACACCGACGTGCCCGTCGACGGCGGCACCGGATCCGACGCCGGGCACGGCGCGGGAGCCGACGACCGTGCAGAGCGCGGTTCCGGGGCGGAACCGGCATCAGGGGCCTCCGGGTCCGGGCACGATTCCGGCGGCGGCAACACCGGCCCCGGCTGCCGCGGCGGTCTCGGTCCGCTCCGCAGGCGCAGCGACACCTTCGGCGGTGACGACACCACTCGCAACGCACTGCACATCTCGCGCACCTTGGGCGGGCGGTACGCGCTCCGGGGCGACCTCGACTGCGAGACCGGCGAACGGTTGGCTGCCGCGCTGTCCCCGCTGGCTGCGCCGCGGCCCGAGCCCGACGGCACACGCGATCGCCGCTGCGCAGCCAAGCGGCGCGCGGATGGACTCGCGGAATTCCTGCGACGCCACAC
>CAYVJJ010000208.1:0-5113 GCA_964451655.1 uncultured Mycobacteriaceae bacterium
GGGCTCTGCCAGTCGAGGGCTCTGCCAGTCGAGGGCTCGGCCCGGCACGGCGCCCCTGCCGCCTCGCGGCCTGCGCCCTGCCTACCGCGCCGTGATACCGAACCGCTGCGCCAGCTGACGCTCGGTGCCGACTGCGTCGGCGTGCAGGATGCCGGAGATACCCAAGCGAGCCGCGCCGTCGAGGTTCTGCTGCAGGTCGTCGATCATGACGGCGGCGGCCGGTTCCACGTCCATCGCTTCGCAGGCCGCCGCGTAGATTCTGCGGGACGGCTTGCGCACGCCGAGATCCGACGAGATCACCACCCGGTCGACCAGCGATTCCAGATCGAATCCGGCGTACCCGTCGCGCCCGAAGGCATTGGACACCAGCGCCACCGGCGTTCCCCCGGTGCGCAGCCGTGTTACCAGGTCCAGCATCGCGTCATCAGGCCGGACGCCCGCCATCATCCGGGCAATCAGTCCTTCGGCATCCGTCTCGGCGCCGTAGGCACGTAGCCGCCCGGCGAATCCGCGCTCGAACTCCTCGGCCCCGATGCGTCCGCATTCGTGGTCGGAGATCAGCCGGCGGGCCGTCTCGTCGGTGGACAGCAGCCGGGCGGGCAGGTCCGGTCGCCCCAGCTGCGCACCGAACTCACGGAACGAGCCCAGCACGCTCGTGGTGAGCACGCCGCCGAAGTCCACGAGCACCGTCGTCACACCGGCCCCGCCCGCGTCGTCCGCCATCGTCAGGTCCCCTCCCCTCGCGCCGGGACAGCCGTCACGATACTGCTATACGACTATCTTGCTCAAATGCTAGATATACCGATAATCGGGTCGAGAGCACTGTCAGACCCGCAGTGCTGCCGGATCGTGGTGCCGCTACTCGATCACCACAGCGGTGCCGTAGGCGCACACCTCGACGCCCGACGACTCGTACTCGTTGGTCTCGAACCGGAACGCCACCACCGCGTTCGCGCCGCGCTGCCCGGCCTCGTCGGCGAGGCGGGACAGCGCCTCCTCCCGGGCCTCGTGCAGCAGCTTGGTGATCCCCTTGAGCTCACCGCCGGCGAGGGACTTGAAACTCGCGCCGATGTTGGAGCCCACGTGGCGCGACCGGACCGTCAGACCGAAGCACTCCCCGATGGTGCGGGTGATCCGGGCGCCGGGCACATCATTCGTCGTCACGATGATCATGGGCGCAGAGTACCCGCCGCGGGGGCGGCCCCGGCTACTCTGGCCCCATGCCGCATCCGATCATGTTCGACGAGGACGACCCGGTCCTGGCCCGCGTGCGCGCTCTCGCCCTGACGCTGCCGGGTGCGGCTGAGAAGGTCTCCCACGGGCGGCCGAACTTCTTCACCACCAAGATCTTCGCCACCTACAGCGGCTCGCAGCGCTCGGACGGCACCCGGTACCCGCAGTCGATCCTGGTCAAACCCGACGAGGTCGAGTACCCGGCGCTGCTCCGGCACCCCCGTTACTACGAGCCCAAGTACATGGCGCCCTACGGGTGGGTCGGAATCGACCTCGCGGACGGGGGCGGCCCTGCGGGCGCCGGTCCCGTCGCGGCCGTTCGCGGGCCCGTGGATTGGGACGAGGTCGCGGAGCTGCTCGACATGTCCTTCCGGATGACCGCGCCCGCCAGGCTGATCCGGCGGCTCGACGGGCGCGGCTGATACGGGTCCGGCACTGTGGACGCGCGGCCCGGTCGGCCGCTTCTCTATCCTCGCAGCAACCGCTCGAACGGCACCGGGTCCGTGAACTCGTCACGCACCGGCGCCGACACCGGGCGGCCGTCGACCATCTCCGCGAATTCCCCGGCGGCGCGGTCGATCCGCTCGCCCAGTCCGGCCCCGCCCCAGTCGGCGGTGGCCGCGTACACGCCGGTGGGCGCGGGTATCGCACGCAGGTACGCCATCATCGGCCGCATCGCATGGTCGATCATGAGCGAGTGCCTCTCGGATCCTCCGGTCGCGCCCAGCAGTACGGGCGTGCCCCGCAACGAGTCCGGGTCGAGGATGTCGACGAACGACGTGAACAACCCGCTGCACGACGCGGTGAACGTCGGCGTGACGAGGATCAGCCCGTCGGCCGAGGCCACCTCGTCGACCACCGCGCGCAGCGCACCCGACGGGAATCCGGTGAGCATCGCGTCCGTCACGGCGTGCGCGTGGTCGCGCAGCTCGACAGTCCGGGACTCCGCGTCGCCCAGCGCGTCCCGTGCGGCACCGGCCAGCCGGTCGGCCAGCATCCGGGTGCTCGACGGCTCCGACAGTCCCGCGGATACGGAGATCAACCTGCGGGTCATGCCGACACCCCCTCGCGTTCGTGCGGCGCCTCATCGTGCTGCGCGGCGTCCCCCGCGGCTCGACGTTCCCGCCGTTCCCGGGCCGCCACCAGCGACTCGTGCGTCGGCGCCTCCGGTACGTGGGAGGGACGCAGCGCGTCGAACTCCTTGCGCAGCACGGGGACGACATCCTCGCCCAGCATGTCCAGCTGTTCGAGCACCGTCTTCAGCGGCAGGCCGGCATGGTCGACGAGGAACAACTGACGCTGGTAGTCGCCTACGTATTCGCGGAAGCCCAGCGTCCGATCAATCACCTGCTGCGGACTTCCGACCGTGAGCGGCGTCTGCTCGGTGAAGTCCTCGAGTGAGGGCCCGCCGCCGTAGACGGGCGCATTGTCGAAGTACGGACGGAACTCGCGCACCGCATCCTGCGAGTTGCGGCGCATGAACACCTGGCCGCCGAGCCCGACGACGGCCTGGTCCGCGCCGCCGTGCCCGTAGTGCTCGTAGCGGCGGCGGTAGAGCTCGACCATCCGCCTGGTGTGCTCCGGCGGCCAGAAGATGTGGTTATGGAAGAACCCGTCGCCGTAGTACGCGGCCTGTTCTGCGATCTGAGGGCTGCGGATGGAGCCGTGCCACACGAACGGCGGCACATCGTCCAGCGGCCTCGGAGTGGCGGTGAACCCGTTCAGCGGGGTGCGGAAGCGCCCCTTCCAGTCCACCACGTCCTCACGCCACAGACGGTGCAGCAGATCGTAGTTCTCCACGGCCAAGGGGATGCCCTGCCGGATGTCCTGCCCGAACCACGGGTACACCATCGCCTGGTTGCCGCGTCCGAGCATCAGGTCCACGCGCCCGCCCGCGAGATGCTGCAGCGTCGCGTAGTCCTCGGCGATCTTCACCGGGTCGTTGGTGGTGATCAGCGTCGTCGAGGTGGACAGCATGATGCGCTCGGTCCGCGCGGCGATGTAGGCGAGCGTGGTGGTGGGCGACGACGGCACGAACGGCGGGTTGTGGTGCTCTCCGGTCGCGAAGACGTCGAGGCCCACCTCCTCGGCCTTCAGCGCGATGGCGACGGTGGCCTGGATGCGCTCGGCCTCGGTGGGGGTACGGCCCGTGGTGGGGTCGGTGGTCACGTCACCGACGGTGAAGATGCCGAATTGCACGTGGTGCCTCCCGATGTCTCGGCGTACCGCACTGGTATTTGCGTACACAACTACCTCGCTCAACGGAGCGCCCCCCGTATCTATTCCTGGGCGGCCGGCCCGTCGCGCGCCGCACAGCATCCCGGCGGGCATCGGCGCTGAACCGCTCGTGACTGTCGGCCCTGAATGGCACCATGCGCTCATGGACCAGGCCATGGTGGTGCAGTGGGCTGCCGCCGGGCATGCCGCCGTCGCACACTCCGCCGGCCCCTCGGCGGCCGGCCCGTCGGACATCGTCTCGCTGTTCTGGGTGGCGCTGGCCGCGGTGCTCGCACCGCTGCTGGCCCGGCTGCTGCGCGGGTACGTGCCCGGCGTGGTGTTCCTCCTGGTGTTCGGGATGCTCGTCGGTCCGTCCGTGACCGGCCTCGCATCGGATACGGGTGGGATGAGTCTGCTCAGCGGGCTCGGGCTGGGCATGCTGTTCCTACTGGCCGGCTATGAGCTGGACCCGGCGCTGCTGCGGGGCCGCGTGGGCGCAGTGACCTCGGCTACCTGGCTCGTGTGCCTGGCGTCGGCGTTCGGGCTCGTGGCGGCGGCCGCATGGGCGCTGCTCGACCGCTTCCCCGACGTCTACTCACTCATCGCGGTGGCGATCGCCGCCACGTCCACCACCCTGGGGACCCTGCTGCCCATCGTGAAGGCCGACGGGCTGCTCGAAGCTCCCCTGGGCCGGGCCGTGATGGCGCACGGGGCCATAGGTGAGCTCGGCCCCGTCGCCGCCATGTCGATCCTGCTGACCGGCCGCAGTCCGGGGGCGGCGACAGTGATCCTGGCGCTGTTCGTGGTGGCCGCACTGCTGATCGCGTCGGTGCCCGCGCAGGTCGCCCGCCGCGTCCCCGGAGCGCGCGGCCTCCTCGATGCGCTGGCGGGAGGCACCGAACAGCTGCCGGTGCGCTTGGTGATCCTGCTGCTGGTGGTGCTCATGGCGGTGGCCGACCAGTTCGGGCTCGACGTGGTGCTAGGGGCGTTCGCCGCCGGCCTCATCCTGCGGCGGCTGACGGGCGGTGGCGGGGCCGGCGTGGACGAACCGCTGGAGGCCATCGGATACGGCGTGCTCATCCCCGTGTTCTTCGTGGTGTCCGGCATGGGGATCGACCCGGCCGGCGTGGCCGGGATGCCGCTCGTCTGGGGTGCGTTCGTGCTGATCATCCTCGTGGCGCGCGGGCTGCCGGTGTGGCTGAGCGACCGGCTGCTGGTGCACGATGCCAGCGTGGCCGGGGCACGGGAGCGGGCACAGCTGGCTCTGTACTCCGCGGCGGGGTTGCCGATCATCGTGGCCGTCACCGAGGTGGCCACCCGGACCGGCCTGATGCGCGACGACCTGGGTGCGACGCTGGTGGCGGCCGGTGCCACCACGGTGCTGCTGTTCCCTCTGGCGGCGCGGATCATCGGCGGCAGGAGAGCGCGATCACTGGAGCGTGCGCCGTGAGCTGGTACGATACCGACGACTTCGACTACGCCTATTTCCGGATGGTGTGGGACGATCCGCCATGGCAGGGCGCCGATGCGCCGGCCGGGGCCATCCCGGAACTCCTGCTGGACTCACTGCAGCAACTGGCCGACGAGTACCAGCGGATGTTCGACGAGCTCGCAGAGCACGCGCGCGGCATGGCGGTCGACGACATCAAGCCCGCCCTGGCCA
>CAYVJJ010000209.1:0-1131 GCA_964451655.1 uncultured Mycobacteriaceae bacterium
GGACGGTGCCGAGACGGGCGCACCGGAGTGTCACCGAGTGTGACGGTCCCCACCGGGCGGTGGCCGGGCCGGCGGTGCATGGTGCGTGGATCGGCGCAGGTCGGCGGCGTCGCGGGAGTCGTCAGGCCACGGTTGCCGCGCCGGGCGGCGGTGGCCGTGACGTCGACGGGGACATACGGCAAAATGGGGGCCGTGAATTCCGTCGACCATCCCACGGCAAGTGACCGTTCCGACGCGCTGTCCGCCGATCCGGACGAGGTGCGGCAGCAGTCCGTCGCGCCTGTTCTCGCCCAGTCGGTGGCGCAGGCGCGCGCGGCCGTCGCCGACCTCGGCGAGGGCGAGGCGGGCGAATACGTCACCACGGTGCGGGAGGACGATGCGTCGGCCTCCCACTATTTCGTCGCCGACATTCCGGGTTACCGCGGGTGGCAGTGGGTGGTCGTGATGGCGGCCGCGCCGGGGGCCGTGGAGGCGACGGTCAGCGAGATCGCCCTGCTCCCGGGGGTCGACGCACTCGTCGCACCGCAGTGGACGCCGTGGGACGAGCGGGTGCGCCCCGGTGATCTGGGCCCCGGCGACCTGCTGCCGCCACCGTCGGACGACCCGCGCCTGGTGCCCGGGTACGTCGCCAACGGGGACCCGGAGATCGACGAGGTCGCCTGGGAGGTGGGGCTGGGCCGCCGTCAGGTGATGAGCCGCGAGGGGCGGGAGCAGGCCGCACAGCGCTGGCACGACGGCGAGCACGGGCCCGGCTCGGGAATGGCCAAATCCGCGCCCGGCACCTGCGACAGCTGCGGGTTCTATCTGCCCCTGGCCGGGTCGCTGCACCACGAGTTCGGGGTGTGCGGCAACGAGATGGCCGCCGACGGCATGGTGGTGCACGCCCACTACGGGTGCGGCGCGCATTCGGACACGTCGCTGCCCAAGGGGGCCGGTTCCCCCGCATACACGCCGTACGATGACGGTGCGCTGGAGTCGGTGACGGTGTCGCAGGAGGTGCAGCCGGACGGTCCCGCCGGGCCGTCGCCGGATTCGGCCGGGCCGTCGGCCGCTGAGGAGTCCGTCGACAGCAATGGGCGCTCCGCGACGAGCGGGGACTGAGCAGCCGGAGTGGCGAATGAGCGGGACCGG
>CAYVJJ010000209.1:1231-5034 GCA_964451655.1 uncultured Mycobacteriaceae bacterium
CCCTTCGGCACCGCCGAGATGCGCGCAGCGACCCTGGACGCGTGGCGGCGTTCCCCCACCCGGCTCCAGGAGGACGCGGCGGCGGAAGCGGACCTGCGCCGCGGCGGCTATCGCGACCGGATCCTGACGGAACTCGCGCAGAACGCGGCGGATGCGGCCGCGGAGGCGGGGATCGCGGGGGAGCTGACCGTCGACGTCGACAGGGACACCGCCGGCGCCGGCGACCGTGTGCTGCGGGTATCGAATACCGGTGCTCCGTTGGACCGCGAAGGGGTCGTGACGCTGTGCGCCCTGCGCGCGTCGACGAAGACCGGCGGGGTCGGGCGTTTCGGCGTGGGGTTCACGGCGGTGACGGCGCTCGGGGACGAGGCCGCGATCCGGTCGGTGCACGGAGGCGTCGCGTTCTCCGCCGCGCGCACCCGCCGGGCGGTGGCGGAGGCCGGGATGCGCATGCCCGACGTGGGTGTGCCGGTGCTGCGGCTGCCGTGGCCGGATGCGGCCCCGCCCACGGACGGCGCGGACACGGAGGTGATCGTCCGTCTCCGGCGCGACGTCGATACCGCAGCGCTCGTGGAGTCGATGTGCGCGGAGGCCCCGGAGCTGCTGCTCGCATTGCCCGTATTGCGGACCGTCCGCGTCGGGGAGCGGACCTGGACCCGCAGGGACGGCGACTACAGGCGCGATGCGGACCTGGAGCCGGTGGAGGGTCCCAGAGCGGACGGCCGCCTGCGACCCGCAGCCCGGATGCTGCGCATCGAGGAGAGCGGGGATTCCGGAGCGGCCCGGGGCGACGGGAGTGCATGGCTCGAGGTGTCCGCCCCGGGCACCCGGTGGCTGGTCCGCGTGGACGACGGACGGGTGATGCCCTTGGAGCCCGACGTCCTGCGCGCGCCCACCCGGTCCGATGAGGAACTGTCGCTGCCCGCGCTGCTCATCGCCGACGTGCCGATGGCCCCGGATCGTCGCCGGCTCATGCCGGGGGCGTCGTTGGGCGACGCCGCCGGGGTGTATCCGCACCTGGTGCGGCAGGTCGACCCGGAACAGCGGCTGCGCGTGGTGCCCGAAGCCGGCTTCCCGCGCGGGCCGGTGGACGCGCAGTTGCGGGAGGACGTCGCCGCCGCATTGCGATCGAGCCCCTGGCTTCCGACGGTGCAGGGCCGCGACGTCGCCGCACGTGACGCGGTGGTGGTCGCCGGGCTCACACCGGATCTTGCGGAGGTGCTGGGCGAGACGATCGACGCTCTGGTGCCGCCCTCGTATTCGGGGGCGCGGGCCCGGGCGTTGATCGCGCCGTACGGTGTCCGCATCGTCGACGCCGCGGGGCTGGCCGAAATGCTCTCGGGCATCGACCGGCCGCCCGCGTGGTGGGGGCGCCTTTACGGTGCCCTGGAGCCTTTGACATCCGATTCCGCGGTGCTCGACCAGTTGGGGGCGCTGCCGGTGCCGCTGGCGGACGGGCGCACCGTCACCGGACCCCGCACGGTGGTCGTGGGTGCGGGCCTCGGCGGGCATGCCGTGGGCGAGCCCGGGGACGTTCCGGGGCTGCCGTGGGTGCGCCTGGTGCATCCGGAGGCCGCGCATGACCTGCTGCTTCGGCTCGGCGCGTCGCAGGCGGGCGCCGAGGAGCTGCTGGCCGACCCGGCGTTGCGTGCCGCGGTCGAGGCGCAACTCGACGCAGCGCTGGACGGGGACGGGGCGCTGGACGGGGACGCAGCGCTGGACGGGGACGGGGTGCTCGACGGGGCGCCGGCCGGAGGGGCTGACGGGTCCGCAGGCGGCGGTGTGGGGCCGCTCGCGGCTGCCGTGCTCGCGTTGGTGCGCAGCATCGTCGCCCGGCCGGGTGTCAGCGGCGCACTGCCGGATTGGCTGGGCATGCTGCCGTTGCCGGACGAGCAGGGGGAGCTGCGGGCAGCCGATGAACTGCTCGCCCCCGGAGCGCCGCTGGGCGAGGTCCTCGTCGATGATGCGCCCTTCGGGGTGCTGAATCCCGCGGTGGTGGACGCGTACGGGCTCGACACGGTGTGCGCGGTCGGGGTGGGCTGGGGGTTCGGTCTGGTGCACGAGGAATCGCCGACGGGGCCGGACCACGATCTCGACGACGAGGCCGACTGGTGGGCGCAGCTGGAGGAGGAGCCGGAGACGCTGGTGGCGGTGCGCGACCTGGACCTGGTCGACCCCTCCGAATGGGGTGCGGCGTTGGCGCGCATGGCCGACGACGGGCGGATCGGGCCGCTGCTCGCCGACCGCGCCGGATACACGGCGTGGTGGCTGCGCCGGCATGCACGGATCGGAGGCGTGCCGGTGGCGGCCTTCCGTGGCGAGGATCCGTCGTTCCCGGGGCTGTTGGATCCGTTCCCGGGCGTTGCGGCGGTGCTGGACGACGGCGTCCTCGCGGGCGGCAGTGTCGACGGCCCGGAACTCGCGGCGGTGCTGGTGGACCGTCTCGCCGATCCGGCCCGTACCACGACGCCCGCGGAGGCGGCCCGCGCGCACGCGCGCTTGGCCGAGGCGGTGGAGAACGGGGCGGTCGGCCTGGACGATCTCGACGTGCCCGAGTCGGTCCGCACGGCCGACGGCACGGTCGCCGCGGCGGAGAGCGCTGTGGTGCTCGACCGGCCGTGGCTCGCCGCAGCGGTGCCGGCGGGGCGACTGGTCATCGGTTCCCTCCGCGGAGCGGGCGCGTTGGCGGAACTGCTCGACGTCGAGGTCGCCTCGCAGGCGGTCCGGGGCACGGTGACCTCGTCGGGGAGGAGCACGACGTGGGCGGAGGAGACAGGAGCGGTGGTCGCGGCCGCGCAGCGCGGCGAGCCCGTTCCGGCCGGCCCGGTGGTCATCCACGATGATGGGTTGACCGTGCGCGTCGAGGAACCGGGCGAGGACCCCCGCGAGGTGACGGTGCCCTGGTGGGTGGACGACGAGGGGATCATGCACACCGACGGCGCCTGGGGCCCCCCGTTGCGCGTCGAGCCCTGACCGGAGCTCAGGACAGCCCCTGCTGCGCCCCCTTGCGGCCGGAGCGGGCCCCGCGCCGCTGCACCAGGAAGATCGTGGTCCCGAGCGCCCCGATGACCAGGCCCGCATAGCAGACGGGAAGCGCATCCGAGGACGTCCCGTCCACGATCAGGATGACGACGGTGGCGATGATCCAGGCGCAGAACCCGGCACCGACCACCGGACGGGGATCCAGCAGGGCCGGTGGGAGGGCGGGGCGCTCGGTCACAGGGGGCAGAGTACCGGGGTGAGAGCCCCGCCATCTATGGGGGATTTCGCTGCGGCCGCCGGCGGCCCGTAATTTATCCTGCTCCCCATGGCAGACGACAGCGCGGCGCGGCACGAGACCGGGCCGGCACCAGAGGCCGGGTCGACACCAGAGGCCGGGTCGACATCAGATGCCGGGTCGGCACCGGAGACCGGGACCGTAGCCGCGACGGCGCCGCGTGGGCGCCTGCCTGCCGTCGACGCGTTCTTCAAGATCACCGAGCGCGGTTCGAGCTATACCCGCGAGATCCGGGGCGGCGTCGTCACCTTCGTCACGATGGCCTACATCGTGGTGCTCAATCCGCTGATCCTGGGCAGCTACAGCGCCGACGACGCCGCCGCCCACAAGGACGTGCTGGGCAATATCCTGCCCGTCGGGCAGGTGGCCGCGGTGACGGCGCTGGTGGCCGGCGTGATGACGATCGCGTTCGGGATCATCGCCAAGTACCCGTTCGGTTTCGCGGCGGGCCTGGGGATCAACACGCTGCTGGCGGTGTCCATCGTCCCCAAGGTCACCTGGCAGGAGGCGATGGGGCTGGTGGTGA
>CAYVJJ010000210.1:0-4996 GCA_964451655.1 uncultured Mycobacteriaceae bacterium
GATCGCGCACGGGGTGCACTGCTGGGGACCGCGACGGGTGATGCGCTCGGCGCCGGCTACGAGTTCACGCACCCGGGGCCGGACGTGGAGATCGCCATGATCGGCGGCGGCCCCTTCGGCTTCGGGCCCGGAGAGTGGACCGACGATACCGCCATGACCGCCGCCATCGCCCGCGCCGCCACCCGGCATCGCCTGGACACGACGGCCGGCCTCGACGCCGTCGCTCAGGAGTTCCTGCGCTGGTACGCCACCGGCCCGAAGGACGTGGGCGGTCAGACTGCCAGGGTGCTGGCGCAGCGGGCCGCCACCGCGGAGCAGATGCGGAACGACGCCGCCCTGACCGGTCCCGACAACGCCGGCAACGGGTCGCTGATGCGCACTGCAGCGGTGGCGGTCGCCTTCGCATGGGACGAGACTTCCAGCGCGATGCTCACTGCCGCTGAGCAGATCTCCCGTCTGACCCACACCGGCACGGACACGCACCTCGCGTGCCAGGTGTGGTCGCTCGCCATCTGGTCGGCCATCCGCACCGGGACGCTCCCCGAGCTGCACAGAACCGTCGACGCCGTCGTCCCGTCCGAATCACAGGCCCGCTGGCACGCCTGGGTGACCGCAGCCGAGACGCAGGAGCGGCCGGAATTCGAGCACAACAACGGCTGGGTGATCTCCGCGTTGCAGACCGCCTGGTGGGGGATCCACGGCACCCGCGAGGCCGGCAGCCCGGCCGAGCACATCCGGAATGCGCTGTCCGCGACCGTGCGCGCGGGGCACGACACCGACACCACGGCGGCCATCGCGGGCGGCCTCCTCGGCGCCGTCTACGGGGCGCAGGCGCTGCCGGCCGAGTGGACGCGGATGCTGCACGGGTGGCCCGAGGACGTGGATGGTGCAGGGCTGGCTGACCTGGCCGGCATGGCGGTGCGTGCACAGTAGCCGGTGTCCCCGCCGATCAGGTCCGGTACGCGTTCGGCGGGACAGGCGTGCGAGCGGGCCTGTGCATTAGGTTAGGCTACCCTCGACTCACTCGCAGGCCGGACGAGGCGGTGCAGAACCGACGCCTCCGACGAACCGGACAACGCTCGAAAGGACGTTCATGGCCCGCCGACATCGCCTCGCCGGCATCGTCATTGCCGCCGTCTTCGCCGCAGGACTGACCGCCTGCTCCTCCGATTCGGATACCGGCCGCGACGCCGGTGCGCAGACCGATCAGGATTCGATCGTCATCGAACACGCACTCGGCACCACCGTCATCGACGGGAAGCCGGAGCGGGTCGCCACTGTGAACTGGGCGAATCAGGAAGTCCCTCTGGCGCTCGGCGTCGTCCCCGTGGGAATGGCCGCGGCGAACTTCGGCGATGACGACGGAGACGGCGTGCTCCCCTGGGTGGAGGAACGACTCGATGAGCTCGGCGCGGAGACGCCGGCGCTCTTCGATGAAACGGACGGCATCGATTTCGAGGCTGTCGCCGACACCCGGCCGGACGTCATCCTCGCCGCGTATTCCGGCCTCACGCAGGAAGACTACGACACCCTCAGCCAGATCGCCCCCACCGTGGCCTACCCCGACACCGCGTGGGGCACGCCCTGGCGCGAGATGATCAAACTGAACAGCAAGGCGATCGGCATGGAGCCCCAGGGCGAGGAGCTGATCTCCCGGCTGGAGTCCGAGATCGACGATGCTGCTGCAGAGTATCCGCAGCTCAACGATTCCACCGCGATGTTCCTCACCCATGTGGATACCACCGACCTCAGTGAGGTCAGCTTCTACACTGCGCATGACACTCGTGCGATGTTCTTCGAAGACGTCGGGCTGAGCACCCCCGCCAGCGTGGCCCAGGCCTCCGCGGAAACCGAGAAGTTCTCCGGCACGATCAGCGCAGAGCAGGCCGACCGCTTCAACGATGTCGACATCATCGTCACCTACGGCGGCGACGAACTCGTCGACGCGCTCAAGGCCGATCCGGTGCTCTCGCAGATGCCCGCGGTCGACAGCGGCGCCATCGTGAACCTGCCCGGCACCAGTCCCCTCGGGACGGCGGCGAACCCGACTCCGCTGTCGATCAGCTGGATCCTCGACGACTATCTCGCTCTGCTCGGCGACGCCGCGACCGCGTCATCATCCGCCCCGCAGTGACACAGCTCGCCACACCGGCACCGCGCGCGGCCGTCGTACGGCGGCCGCGCGCGGTGCTCCTCCTCTGGCTGGCAGGGCTGATCGCCGCGCTCGCCGTCGCCGCGTTCCTGTCCGTCACGCTCGGCTCCCGCGGTGTCGGGCTGCACGACGTGTTCGCCGCCCTGGGAGGCGATTCCACCGGTTTCGATCGGGCATCGGTCACCAAGCGGATTCCCCGCACGGCGCTCGCCATGCTGGCCGGTGCCGCACTGGGCGTCTCCGGAGCGCTGCTCCAGGGGGTCACGCGTAATCCCGTGGCGGACTCCGGAATCCTCGGCATCGACATGGGCGCCTCACTGGCCGTCGTCACCGGCATCGCGCTGTTCGGGCTCACGTCGGCGTCGAGTTACGCATGGGTCGCCATCGTCGGCGCCGCCGTGTGCGCGCTCGGCGTCTACGCCATCGGAAGCCTGGGCCGGGGCGGCGCGACCCCGCTGAAACTCACCCTCGCGGGCGCCGCGACCTCCGCCGCGCTCGTCTCGTTGATCAGCGCGGTCGTCCTTCCACGCGGTGACATCGCCGAGAGCGTCCGTTCGTGGCAGATCGGCGGAGTCGGCGGGGGGAACTTCGACACGATCGTCCCCGTACTGCCCTTCCTGCTCGTCGGCTTCGCCTTGTCGCTCGTCTGCGCCCGTGGACTGGACCTGCTGTCCCTCGGCGACGAACTCGCCGCGGGGCTCGGCGCCCGCGTCGCCGCCACGCGCGCCGCGGCCGCGGGCGGCGCGGTCGTGCTGTGCGGGGCGAGCACCGCGTTGACCGGGCCGATCGCGTTCGTCGGGCTCATGGTCCCGCATGCTGTACGGCTGTTGGTGGGCGTGAGCTACCGCTGGATAATCCCGTTCTCCGCAGTCGCCGGCGCCCTGCTGGTGACCGCCGCCGACGTATTCGGGCGGGTCGTGGCGCGCCCGGCGGAGATCGACGTCGGAATCATCACCGCGCTGATCGGCGCGCCCCTGTTCATCGCTATAGTCCGACGGCAGAGGGTGAGGGAGCTGTGACGTCCACCGCCGTTCTCGCCGGTATCCGCCGCCGCACCGCACGCCGCAGAATCGCGATCGGCGCCTTGGCCGTGACCGTCGTCGCGGCGTTCGCCACCAGCCTGATGGTCGGCCACACCTTCTACCCGCCGGGCGACGTACTCGACGTCATTCTGGGGCGCACCGTTCCGGGGGCGTCGTTCACGGTCGGCCGGCTGCGACTGCCCCGGGCCGTACTCGCAGTCGCCGCGGGGGCCGCCTTCGGTCTGGCCGGCGCCGCATTCCAGACGATGCTGCGCAACCCGCTCGCCAGTCCGGACATCTTCGGAATCAGCGCCGGCGCATCGACAGCCGCCGTGTTCGCGATCGTGGCCCTCTCCATCAGCGGTCTCACCGCCTCCGTCATCGCGGTCATCGCCGGTCTCGCCGTGGCGCTCGTCATCTATCTGCTCTCCTACCGCAGTGGCGTCGCGGGCACACGCCTGATCCTCATCGGAATCGGTGTTGCGGCGATGCTCGAGAGCGTCACCTCCTACCTACTCGACCGCGCCGGGCAATGGGATCTCCAGGAGGCCATGCGGTGGCTCACCGGAAGCCTCAACGGCGCCGAATGGTCCTCCGTCACGCCGGTCCTCGCGGCGCTCCTGATCGGGGCGCCGGTGCTGCTGGCGCACTCGCGCGATCTGTCCATGCTGCAGCTCGGGGACGAGGCGGCGGGGGCACTGGGCGTGCGCGTCGAACGCACCCGGCTCGTCGTCGTGGTCACCGCCGTCGGGCTCATCGCGTTCGCGACCGCTGCAGCGGGACCCATCGCATTCGTCGCGTTCCTGTCCGGTCCCATCGCGACGCGGATCGCCGGAGCGGACGGATCGCCCCTTCTGCCGGCGGCGCTCGTCGGCAGCGCCCTGGTGCTCGTGTCCGATCTCGTGGCCCAGTACGCGTTGGGCACACGGTTCCCCGTCGGAGTGGTGACCGGGGTGCTGGGCGCGCCGTACTTGATCTTCCTGCTCATCAGAACCAACCGCGCCGGAGGCGGAGCATGACGGACGACAGCCTGCTCGAATCGCGGAGTCTGTCCGCGGGATACGGACGCACCACCATCGTCCACGACGTGGACCTCACCGTGCCGCGCGGCAGGATCAGCGCGATCATCGGTGCGAACGCGTGCGGCAAGTCGACACTGCTCAAAACGCTCGCCCGCCTGTTGTCCCCCAGCGCGGGCGATGTCGTCCTCGACGGCAAACGCATCGACTCGCTGCCGACCAAGCTGCTCGCACAGCGGCTGGGGTTGCTGCCCCAACAGCCGATAGCCCCGGACGGCATCGCGGTGGCCGACCTGGTGGCCCGCGGCCGTCACCCCCACCAGCGGGTGTTCCGATCGTGGTCGTCCCGCGACGAGGAAGCCCTCGTCGAATCGCTGGAGGCCACCGGGCTGATCGAACTCGCCGACAGGGCGGTCGACGAGCTCTCCGGCGGGCAGCGCCAGAGGGTCTGGATCGCGATGGCGCTGGCGCAGCAGACCGATATCCTGCTGCTCGACGAGCCGACGACCTTCCTCGACCTCGCCCATCAGGTGGAGGTCCTCGACCTGCTCACCGACCTGAACCGGTCCAAGGGCACGACCATCGTCATGGTCCTCCACGACATGAACCTGGCCGCCCGCTACGCCGACCACCTGTTCGCGATGCGCGACGGCGAACTGCTCGAGCACGGCGACCCGGCGGAGGTACTGACGCCGCAATTGGTGCGCGAGACCTTCGGTCTCGACTCGCTCGTCGTCACCGACCCTGTGTCGGGCGCCCCCATGGTGCTGCCGCGCGGCCGCCACCATGTGCTCCCCGACTCC
>CAYVJJ010000211.1:0-4966 GCA_964451655.1 uncultured Mycobacteriaceae bacterium
CCGATGAGCCCGGTGTCGATGGCCACCGCGCGGATCATGGAGACCTGGGCGCACGGCGAGGACGTCGCGGACGCGCTGGGGGTCGTCCGCACGCCCACCGACCGCCTGCGGCACGTCGCCCACATCGGCGTGCGGACGCGGGATTTCGCATTCGCGCTGCACGAGCTGCCCCCGCCCCCCGAGCCCTTCCGGGTCGCACTCACCGGACCGGACGGGCAGTCGTGGGAGTGGGGGCCGCCGGACGCGGCGCAGAGCGTCTCCGGGACGGCGCTGGATTTCTGCCTGCTGGTCACCCAGCGCCGCCACCGCGCCGACCTCGAGCTGCGCGCCGAGGGGGAGGACGCGCGCCGCTGGCTCACCTTCGCGCAGGCGTTCGCGGGGACGCCCGGCGCAGGACGCCCTCCGCGCTCGGCGGCACCGGACCGGAAGGAGACCCGATGACGGCACTGGCACCGGACCCGGACCTGATCCGCGTGGGCAACTGCTCCGGCTTCTACGGCGACCGCCTCTCCGCCATGCGCGAGATGCTCGAGGGCGGTGAGCTCGACGTGCTCACCGGCGACTACCTGGCCGAGCTCACGATGCTCATACTCGGCCGCGACCGCATGAAGAATCCGGAGCTGGGCTACGCCAAGACGTTCGTGCGCCAGCTGGAGGACTGCCTCGGTCTGGCGCTGGACAAGGGCGTGCGGATCGTCGCCAACGCGGGCGGGCTCAACCCTGCAGGGCTCGTCGCGCGGCTGCGGCGGCTGGCCGAGCAATCGGGCCTGGAGGCGACGTTCGCGCACGTCGAGGGCGACGATCTCACCGCCCGCGCCGCAGAGCTGGGCCTGGGGGAGCCGCTGACCGCCAATGCGTACCTGGGCGCCTGGGGGATCGTGGAGGCGCTGGGCTCGGGCGCCGACGTGGTGGTGACCGGCAGGGTCACCGACGCCTCGGTGATCGTCGGGCCTGCCGCGGCGCACTTCGGCTGGGAGCGCAGCGATCACGATGCGCTGGCGGGCGCCGTGGTGGCCGGGCACGTGATCGAATGCGGTACGCAGGCCACAGGCGGGAATTACTCGTTCTTCCGGGAGATCCCCGACCTGTCGCGGCCCGGGTTCCCGATCGCCGAGATCCGCCGTGACGGCTCGTCGGTGATCACCAAGCATCCGGGCACGGCCGGCGCGGTGACGGTGGACACCGTGACCGCGCAGCTGATGTATGAGATCCAGACGGCCCGCTACGCCAACCCCGACGTCACCGCCCGCCTGGACACGATCGCCCTGGCGCAGGACGGGCCCGACCGGGTCGCCGTCACCGGAGTGCGCGGTGAGGCGCCGCCGCCGCAGCTGAAGGTGTCGCTCAACACGCTCGGCGGTTTCCGCAACGAGATGACGTTCGTGCTCACCGGCCTCGACATCGAGGCGAAAGCCGAGCTCACCCGGCGCCAGCTCGAATCCTGGCTGCCGGCGCGGCCCGCCGAGCTCACCTGGACGCTGGCCCGCGTCGACCGGCCGGATGCACCCACGCAGCAGCAGGCGAGCGCGTTGCTGACATGCGTGGCGCGCGACCCGGATCCGGAGAAGGCGGGCCGGGCGTTCTCCAACACCGCAGTGGAACTCGCGCTGGCCGGGTATCCCGGCGCGACGCTGACGTCGATGCCCACGGCGGCGTCACCCTACGGCGTCTTCACGCCCGGCTACGTCGACGCCGCCGAGGTCCCGCACGTCGCGGTGCTGCCCGACGGCACCCGGGTCGACATCCCGGCCGCGCCCGGTACCGCTGCGCTCGAGCCGCTGACGGAACCCGAACCGGCCGTACGGCGGCCGGATCCCGGCTCGGGGCCCGCAACCCGGCTGCCGTTGGGAACAGTGGCCGCGGCCCGCAGCGGTGACAAGGGCGGCGACGCGAACATCGGCGTCTGGGTGCGCACCGACGTGCAGTGGCGCTGGCTGGCAGGGGCGCTGACCGTCGAGGAACTGCGGCGGATGCTGCCGGAGACCGCGGGGCTGCCGATCACGCGGACGGTTCTGCCGAACCTCCGGGCGATCAACTTCGTCATAGAAGGGCTCCTCGGCGAGGGGGTGGCCTACAACGCGCGCTTCGACCCGCAGGCCAAGGGGCTCGCGGAGTGGCTGCGCTCCCGGCACATCGACATGCCCGTTGCGGTGGCCGACCCGGCCGCCGCCGAGGTGGAGGAGTCCGCGCCATGACCGCAGGTACCGACGATCCGTGGAACGGCGCCGACGCCACCGCCCTGCGCCGCACGGTGAGCGCCTTCATGGCGCGCGAGGTGCTTCCGTACCAGGACGAGTGGGAGCGCGCCGGCGAATTGCCGCGTGCGCTGCACCGGAAGGCGGGCGGTCTCGGGCTGCTGGGCGCCTCGTTCCCCGAGTCCGCCGGGGGCGGGGGCGGGTCACCGCGCGATGCCGTGATCATCTGCGAACAGATGCACTACGACGGCTGCTCCGGCGGGCTGTTCGCCTCCCTGTTCACCTGCGGGATCGCGGTGCCCCACCTGGTGGCGGCCGGCGATCCCGGCCAGATCGACCGGTGGGTGCGCCCCACTCTGTCCGGGGAGCTGATCGGGTCGCTGGCGATCACCGAGCCCGGCGGCGGATCCGATGTGGGCCACCTGCGTACACGCGCGGTCCGCGACGGCGACGGCTACGTGGTGGACGGCGCGAAGACCTTCATCACCTCCGGAGTACGGGCCGACTACGTCGTCACCGCGGTGCGCACGGGACGGCCCGACCAGCCCGGGGGGAACGGCGCGGCCGGCGTCTCGCTGCTGGTGATCGAAAAGGGCACACCGGGTTTCGAGGTCAGCCGCAAGCTGGACAAGATGGGGTGGCTCGCCTCGGACACCGCCGAGTTGGCCTTCACCGGCTGCCGGGTGCCCGCGGCCAACCTCGTCGGCCCGGAGAACAGCGGATTCCTGCAGATCGCGCAGGCCTTCGTCACCGAGCGGGTGGCCCTCGCGGCGCAGGCGTACTCGGCCGCGCAGCGGTGCCTGGATCTGGCGACGGCCTGGTGCCGGGACAGGGAGACCTTCGGTGAGCCCCTCATCGCGCGTCAGTCGGTGCAGGACACGCTCGCCGAGATGGCACGCCGCGTCGACGTCGCCCGCGTCTACACCCGGCATGTGGTGGACCGGTACGCGTCCGGTGACCAGGACCTGATCGCGGAGGTCTGCTTCGCCAAGAACACCGCGGTCGAGGCCGGGGAGTGGGTGGCGCACAAGGCGGTGCAGCTCTTCGGCGGGCTCGGCTACATGCGCGAGAGCGAGGTGGAGCGACAGTACCGGGACATGCGGATCCTCGGCATCGGCGGCGGCACCACCGAGATCCTGACAGGCCTGGCGGCGAAGCGATTGGGGTTGACCACGTGAGCACACTCAAGACACTGCTCGACACGGATTCCGAGGGCTATCGCGCCGCGGCGGACGCGATGCGGCGCAAGCTGGACGAGATCGGGGTCGAGGTCGGCAAAGCCCTCGCCGGCGGCGGGGAGAAATATGTGCGACGGCACCGCGAGCGCGGCAAACTCCTGGCGCGTGAACGCATCGAGCTGCTCATCGACGAGGACTCGCCGTTCTTGGAGTTGTGCACGCTCGCGGCCTGGGGCACCGAGTTCCCGGTGGGTGCCAACGTGGTCACCGGTATCGGGATCGTCGAGGGGGTCGAGTGCATGATCGTCGCCAACGATCCGACCAGCCGCGGCGGTGCCTCCAACCCGTGGACGATCAAGAAGAGCTTCCGCATCAACGAGATCGTCCGGCAGAACCGGCTGCCCGTGATCTCCCTGGTCGAATCCGCCGGCGCCGACCTGCCCTCGCAGAAGGAGGTGTTCATCCCCGGCGGACGGATGTTCCGCGATCTCACCCGCGCGTCGGCGGCGAACATCCCCACGGTGGCGCTGGTGTTCGGCAACTCCACCGCCGGCGGCGCCTACATCCCCGGCATGTCCGACCACGTGGTGATGGTCAAGGAGCGGTCCAAAGTGTTCCTCGGCGGTCCGCCGCTGGTGAAGATGGCGACCGGAGAGGAATCGGACGACGAGTCCCTCGGCGGCGCGGAGATGCACGCGCGCACTTCGGGCCTCGCCGACTACTACGCGCAGGACGAACAGGACGCCATCCGGATCGGTCGCTCCATCGTCAAGCGGCTCAACTGGCGCAAGCACGGCCCCGCCCCGGAACCGGGCCCCGGCGGGGCGGCCCCGGCGCCGCTCTACGACTCCGAGGACCTGCTGGGCATCGTCCCGGAGGACCTCCGGGTGCCGTTCGATCCGCGGGAGGTGATCGGCCGCATCGTCGACGGTTCGGAGTTCGACGAGTTCAAGGCGCTCTACGGATCGTCCCTCGTGACCGGGTGGGCACGGCTGCACGGCTACCCCGTCGGCATCCTCGCGAACGCGCGGGGCGTGCTGTTCTCCGAGGAGGCGCAGAAGGCGGCCCAGTTCATCCAGCTGGCCAACCGCGCGGACACGCCGCTGCTGTTCCTGCACAACACGACCGGATACATGGTGGGCAGCAGCTACGAACAGGGCGGCATCATCAAGCACGGCGCGATGATGATCAACGCCGTATCGAACTCGACGGTGCCGCACATCTCTCTGCTCATCGGCGCCTCCTACGGCGCGGGCCACTACGGGATGTGCGGGCGCGCCTACGATCCGCGGTTCCTGTTCGCCTGGCCCAGCGCCAAGTCCGCCGTGATGGGGCCCGCGCAGCTGGCGGGGGTGATCTCGATGGTCAGCCGGGCGAGTGCGGAAGCGAAGGGACGCCCGTTCGACGAGGAGGCCGACGCCGGGATGCGCGCGATGGTCGAGTCCCAGATCGAGGCCGAGTCGCTGCCGATGTTCCTGTCCGGCCGCGTATTCGACGACGGCATCATCGACCCGCGCGATACCCGGACGGTACTGGGGATGTGCCTGTCCGCCATCGCGACCGCACCGATCGAGGGCACCGCGAACTTCGGTG
>CAYVJJ010000212.1:0-4955 GCA_964451655.1 uncultured Mycobacteriaceae bacterium
GGGTTCGTCGATAAGGATGTCAGACATTTGCGCGTCGGCTCCTCGGGTCGAGGTATCCGTATGAGACGTCGATGATCGCGTTGATCACGACATAGATCGCGGCGATCACCAGCACGGCGCCCTGCACCATCGGCATGTCGCCCTGCTGCGCGTGCCGGACGATGAGCGAACCCATGCCCGGGAGCGAGAACAGCACCTCGACGATCACCGTGCTGCCGATCATCGACCCGATCGCCAGGCCCAGCATCGTGATCAGCGAGAACGAGGACGGTCGGAGCGCGTCGCTGACCAGCAGCCGGAAGTTGGACATGCCCTTGGCCTTGGAGACCAGGATGAAGTTCTCGCGGAGAGTGGAGATGAGGTCGCTGCGCAGGATCCGGGTGAACATCGCCATCTCCAGGAGGCTGACGGTCACCGCCGGCAGGATGGCGTGGTAAAGGTTGTCGCCCACCCCGTCGGAGAGCCGCACCCACTGCGAGCGTGGGAACCAGCCCGCGTAGTTGACGAACACGATGATCAGCAGCATGCCGGACAGGAAGCTGGGGATCGAGAGCACGCCGAAGGTGCCGGCGCTGATGGCCCGGTCGATCCAGCCTCCCTCGTGACGGGCCGACCACATGGCGACCGGCACCGCCACCGCGACCGCGATGATCAGCCCCATCAGCGCAAGCTGCACGCTGACCGGCAGCGCGGCCGAGATCTGCGACGTCACGGTGCTGTTGGGAGGCAGCAGAGAGGTGCCCAGGTCGCCGTGGAGCGCCCCCGACAGCCAGTGCCAGTAACGGGTGAAGAAGGGGTCGTTGAGGCCCATCTCGTCCCGCGCCGCCGCGTACTCGGCGGGCGTGTGCCCCTCGCCCAGGGCGGCCACTGCGGGGTCGCCCGGAATCAGCTGCACAAGCGAGAATGTGCCGATACTGACGACGAACAACACCACAACGAGTTGGACGATCTTGTTGATCACGACTCGTGTCATCGCCGTTGCCGCCTCCTTTCCGTTTCCGCCTCGAATCGGTCGCCGCCCGCGGCATCCGCTCCCGGGGGGCGTCGGCCGCAGCAGCGCGCGACGCCTCGCCGGTGTGCGCTGTGCCGCACTCGTGCGCGACTGCGACCGCTGACTTCGTGCCACACATCTTGTGACGTCAACCACGTTGATTCGGAGACCGTCTCACTAGTCGGGACAGCCGCGTTTCGCCTCCGTCGGAGCCCGCGGTAAGGCGCCTCCACCTGCGAAGACCGCACTTGACCGGTCGCGTGGCGGCCGCAGCGTCACCGCTCCCGCCGGCGCCGCGCACCGCGGGCGTTCGGATAGATTCCCCGTGACTGTCATCACATCCGGAGAAGCCCTCCCGATCCGCCCGGATCACGGCCCCTTCTCCGGAGGGTTCGAGGAGAGGTACATGACGCATTCGCGTAGAGATCGCGGCGCCCGCACCGGCCGCCTGTCCCGCATGGCCGTCGCAGCGGCCGGACTCGCGCTGCTGGCAGGGTGCACCTCGGCCGGCGGCGCGTCGGACGGCACAGTGGATCCCGAGGCCGTCGGCACCGGCTGGGTGGGCTCGGCCCACGACGACACCGACGACGCGCGGGACGGCGGCACCCTGTCCTACGCCACCTACCGTTCCGTCTCGAGCCTGGACCCGGCCGACAGGCAGGACGGCGGGGCCACCGGCGGCACCGAGATGGCCGCCGTCTACGACGTGCTCATGCGCTACGACGCCGACGACGACGCGTACGTCCCGCAGCTCGCGGAGGCGCTCACGCCGAACGCGGACAAGACGGAATGGACCCTGACGCTGCGCCCGGACGTGACCTTCAGCGACGGGACACCGGTCGACGCCGATGCGGTGGTGTGGAGCATCGACCACTACCTCGATAAACGCGGCACCCACGCGCAGATCTGGGAGGAGAGCGTCGAATCGACCGTCGCACAGGATCCTTCGACCGTGAAATACACGCTGACGCGGCCGTGGACGGACTTCCCGGCGATGCTCACCACCGGACCGGGCATGATCGTGGCGCCCTCGTCGATGGACGGCGGTTCCTTCACCCCCGTCGGGGCGGGCCCGTTCACCGTGCAGCAATTCTCTCCGCAGGATGTGCTGGTGCTGGCGGCGCGTCCGGACTACTGGGGCGGCAGGCCGCACCTGGACGAGCTGCGCTTCCCCGCGATCGTGCAGGAGCAGGGCAAGGTGGACGCGGTGAAGACCGGCGGCGTCCAGCTGGGCTACATCCGCAACGTGGACGTGCAGCACGACGCCATCACCGGCGGGCTCAGCGGCTGGTCGTACGCGGCGAACATGTCCAACATCCTTCTGATCAACTCGCGTGAGGGCCGCGCCGGCTCCGACACGCGGGTACGTCAGGCGATCGTCGCCGCGCTCGACCCGGAGGTGTTCAACACCCGCGTGTCCGGCGGCTACGGCTCGCCGAGCACAGCGATGTTCCCCGAATCGTCCACATGGTCCGACGGCGACACGACCACGCGCTTCGACCCGGACAAGGCGCAGAGGCTGCTGGCCGAAGCCAAGGCAGACGGATACGACGGCGTGCTGCACTACGCGGGCGTCAACGAGCCGGCGGCCCAGTCGAGCGCGCTCGCCTTCCAGGCGATGCTCGAGTCGGTGGGCTTCACCGTGGAGCTGGACCTGTCGAGCAACATCAACGACCTCGTGAAGAAGATGTACGCGAGCTACGACTACGACGTCGGGCTGGCCGCGTTCAACGTGCTCGACGAGGCGCCGTTCGTGCGCCTGTTCGGCAACCTCGACAGCGGATCCAGCTCCAACGCCCTCGGTTTCAGGAACGAGCGGATGGATCAGCTGCTGCTGGAGGTCCAGTCCGCCGCGGACGAGAACGGCAAGCGGGCCGCCCTGCAGCAGATGCAGAAGCTCGTCGACGAGACCGCCCCGTTCGCCACGCTGGGCGCAGGCCGGGCGTTCATCGCGATGAACGACTCCGTGCACGGGGTCGTCCCCAACATGGACGGCATCATGCTGTTCGACCAGGCCTGGACGGAGCCGGCCTGACGGGCGTGCGTCAGGCCGGGGCGGCGGTCCGCCCGTCGCGCATCATCCGTCCAGCACCTATGGCCACGGCGGCCGCGCACGCCAGCGCCCCCAGCGCCAGACCGGCGCGGCCGCCGAGCGTCTCCGCCACCCATCCCGCGACGGGGCCGCCCACGGCCGTGGACCCCAGGAACGCCACGCCCCACAGCGCCATGACGCGCCCGCGCATCGACGGTTCCGCGGCCAGCTGCAGGGTGCTGTTGGCGGTGGCGGTGAACCCCACACTGAACACGCCGACCAGCACCAGCAGTGCGACAGCGGCCCACAGCGCCGGCGCCGCCGCCGTGAGCGCCACGCACGCCCCCAACGCGAACGCCACGGCAGTGAGCGCCCGCACCCCTGTGCGGCCCCACGTGGCGACGGCGAGCCCGCCCGCCACCGCGCCGATGCCCATCGCCGCGGTCATGAAGCCGTAGCCTGAGGCGCCCGCCCCGAACACCGTGTCCGCCACCACCGGCAGGACCACCTTGAACTCGTAGGTGAACGTGCCCATCAGCGCCATCATCACCAGCGGCACCGCCACCGCCGGGGTGGTGGCGGCATAGTGCAGCCCCTCACGCAGCTGCCCGCGGGTGCGCGGCGCGGGCGGCGTCGGCCGGAGCGCGGAGGTGTCCAGTACCAGCAGGGACACGACCACGACGACGAAGCTGGCCGCGTTCAGGAAGAAGCACAGCGGCAGGCCGCCCAGGCCGATGACGACGCCCGCCACCGCGGGCCCCAGCACGCGCGAGGCGCTGTTGAGCGTGGACTGCAGACTCACCGCGTTGCGGACATGGTCGGCGCCGACCAGCTCCATCATGAACGCCTGGCGCGACGGGTTCTCGAAGCACTGGTTCAGCCCCAGCACCACCGCCAGCACGTACACGTGCCAGATCTCGATGGCGCCGGTGGCGGCGAGCACCCCCATCGCCAGCGCCTGCACACCCATGAGCGATTGCAGGATCATCATCAGCCGGCGTTTGTCCACGCGGTCGGCCACCACGCCGCCGTAGGGCCCGAGCAGCAGCATCGGCACCGTCTGCAGGGCCGCCACCAGGCCGATCTGGGTGCCCGAGCCCGTCAACTGCAGCACCAGCCAGCCCTGCGCCACGATCTGCATCCAGGTTCCCACCACGGAGACGGCCTGCCCGGAGATGTAGCGGCGGAAGTTGCGGTTGGCCAGCGCGGCGAACGTCTGCCCGCGCAGCGACCGCAGCCGCGGACCGCCGCGGGGGCCGGGGCGGGTCACCGCCGTGCGTCCGGCGTCGGCTCGGAGTCCGCCCCCGGCACCGAGCCCGCGTCCGGCGCGGTGTCGTATCCCGGCGCGGTGTCGGATTCCGGCGCCGGGGGGATGTGGTCGGCCAGCGCTTCGAGCGCCGGAAGCGCAGCACGCAGCGCAGCGGCCACGTCCTCCGGCAGCGCCGCCAGGTGTGCGGAGAACATCGCGGCACGTTCCGCACGCAGCCGGTGGTACAACTTCAGGCCTTGCTCCGTGGCCCGCACCGTCACCACACGGCGGTCCTCCGCACGCGGCGCGCGCGCCATCAACCCGCGGTCGGCGAGCTTGCCCACCAGACGCGACGCCATGGTGGGGTTGAGCCCCTCGATCGCCGCGAGCTCGCCCATGGACAGCGGGCCGCGGCGTGCAACCGTGTTGAGCAGCAGGAAGGCGGTGCGGGTCAGCTCGGCCGGGCGGGAGTTGCGGTCCACGCGCCGCGAGATGCGTCCCAAGGCCACCCGCAAACGGTGCACATCGTCGGCGGCGAACGGGCCGGCGCCGAGGGACGTGCTCGCCGCCGGTACCGCTCCGTCCGATCGTCCGCCGTCGGTCACGTGGCCCGCCCTCCGCTCGTGCTCCGTCTCAGCTCTGTGCCTCCCGGCCCTGACTGCCGGCGGCGGTTATTTGCCTGA
>CAYVJJ010000213.1:0-3689 GCA_964451655.1 uncultured Mycobacteriaceae bacterium
TCGGATTTACGCTTGCCCGAATAGCCGCGGACCCCCAGTTCCTTGGCGCGTTTTTGCAGATCAGCCACCGTCCAATCCTCGTAGGAGGGCGATTTTCCGCCCCGCTTCCCTACCGTGGACCTGCCGCGGTTCGCCGCCGCGTTCGAGATCCTCGCGGCTTTCTCCTTCGACTGGCCTTCGTCCCGCAGATCCTCGTACAGGTCCGGGTCCTTGAGCGCGCGGGTACCACGCCCCCGCGTATTACGCGTCGACGGCATCGGTTCCCCTTCCTGAGGTGGGTGCCGGTGTAAAGCATGCTGCCGGACTGCGGAGTTACCCGCACAGGCCGGGGCCGAAACCTCATGCCGCCGCAGACGTGCGCCGCCGGGCGGACCGATGTTTGCCGTCGGGGCTGCCGCGGTAATCCCGCATCGACGACCGGCGTCGACCACCCCGCAGGAATGACGTGTGCGCGCCGGACCGATCGGCATGAGGAGAACGGGTATGCCAACCGAGACGGAGACGACCACCGATCACGAGGAGATCCGCAATTGGGTCGAAAGCCGCGGCGGGCGTCCTGCCACCGCACGCTCCAGCGGCGGGGACCATGCCGGCGTGCTGAGCATCGTGTTCTCCGGAGTCGCCGGCATCGCCCGCCCGGGCGGCGTCGACGTGATCAGCTGGGAGGAATGGTTCGACCGGTTCGACGAGGACGGTCTGGCCTTCTCGTACGAGAAGCGACGCGAGGACGGGAGTGACGGCGTCTCCTGCCGCATCATCCGTCGGTGAACAGCACGTGGCCCGCCGTCCCGGGACGGCGGGCCACGGTGTGACTGCGTACCGGGGCGGGGATCACTGATCGCCGGCCTGGCGCTGCTCGTCGATCTCGGCCTGTGCGCGCGCCTGGTCGGCTTCGGCCTCCTTCCGCGCCGCGTCACGTTGCTCCTCGGCCTTGTCCTGCTGTGCCCGCCCTTCGCGGGTCATCCGGTCCTGGCCGCCGAGGGCGCCGATGACTTCCTTGGCTTTGCCTTTGAATCCTTCGACCACCCCCTTGATGCCTTCACTCGGTCCCGACGCGTTGCCGGACATGGATACCTCCTCAGTCCGCATTCGATGCAGTGGGCGGATACCACGTGCGCGGGACGGCGAAACCTCCCGGGGCACGGTGAGTCGGGGATACGGCGTGGCGGAACGACCGGCGGCGTCAGCTCATCAGTGCGCCGCCGGCGATGGATACGAACACGATCATGGTGGCGAACAGGAACCACCCGGCGGCAAGCCACACCATCCAGGGTCCACGCCTGCGCCACACAAGGAGGGTACGGATGAACGCTCCGATCGCGCCCAGAGCGACGATCGCCGGCGGCACGTACACCATGACGTACTGCGTCGCGGAAAGGCATCCGGCGGTGCCGTCCTCGCAGTGGAACGGGCGGCCCCGGGTCAGGACCGCGGTGACGACGAGCACGATGACAGCAGTGACGATCACGCCCGCCGCGTGCAGCACTGCGGCGCGCATGACACTGCGGGACACCGGGGTCCGTCCGATACCCCAACCCATCGGCTCATCACCTCCACTTTCGCGCAGTATCCCGTGCGTGTACCCATATCACTATCACCTGAACGCCTTCCGCTGCGCATACGTGCCGATGCGGCGCGGGTACGGCGGTCGCGCCGACGATGCGCGTGTTTGAAAGTGCGCGACGTGGGTACGCGCAGTGTGCGCCGAAGGCGCTGCCGAGTGAGCGAGTGAGGAGGTGCGCTGATGAGTGCGGATCCGCACGACCGGGACCCAGTGCAGGAAGAGAACCGCTCCGCCGGAAAGGACAGCGCCTCGCACCCGGATCCTGTGGAACCCGGTGGGGACGACAAGGACCTCCGCCACCGTGATGAGCGGCTGCGTGATCTCGTCGACGGGATCGAGCAGGAGGTCGAACAGGAGCGGCGCGACGAGGACGCGCCCGGCAACGCCGATGAGCGCGAACGCACGGACTCGGTCGAGCCTGACGATCAGGCACCCACGTGAATCCCCTCACCCGCCTCCGGTGGAATTCCGGTTCCACGCATTCCGTGCGGACCAGACCGCGCCGGTGGAGGCGCATCCCGGGCACAGCAGCGGCCCGTCGGAGAGCCCGCGGTTGAGCCGGTCCGCTGTGTGGCCGGCGCGGCCCGTGTCGGCAAGCGTGTCGATCGTGCGCTCGCACCGCTCGCACCGCAGTGTCATCGGCTCACCCCCGTATAAGGAGTCGTGCTCCGCTGACCGGAACCGACGATGGCGGATACCCCGGGTGGGCGCGCTGCAAACTCCGCTCGGGCCGCGCTCTCGCCGCGGCCCCGACGGTGACGTTCCGGATCCGGGTGTGTTCTAGCCTTCGTCGAGTTCCGCCCGCAGCTCCCGAAGGGTGCGCGCGAGGATCCGGGAGACGTGCATCTGCGACAGGCCGACCCGGTCGGCGATCTGGCTCTGCGTCATCTCGCCGAAAAACCGGAGTGTGAGGATCCGCCGCTCGCGCGGAGGGAGCGCGTCCAGGTGCGGTTTGACGGCGACGTACCCCTCCACAGCCTCGAGTTCGGGGTCGTCCTCCCCCACCATGTCGCCCAGGGTGATGCCGTCGGTCTCCGTCGATGGCGGGGCGTCCATCGAATCCGGCTGGTAGGCGCTGCGGGCGATAAGTCCCTCTTCGACCTCACGGACCGTGAGTGCGAGTTCGTCCGCGATCTCAGACGCCGAGGGGGACCGCCCCAGCTTCTGTGCGAGACGGTCGGAGGCGGCGCCGATCGCCAGATGCAGCTCCTTGGCCCTACGCGGTACGTGCATCGCCCATCCGGTGTCGCGGAAGTGCCGGCGCACTTCGCCCATGATCGTGGGCACCGCGAACGCGACGAAATTGCCCCCCTTGTCCGGGTCGAAGCGGTCGATGGCGTTGACCAGGCCGAGCCTGGCCACCTGCAGAAGATCGTCATAGGGCTCGCCACGGCCATGGAAGCGGCGCGCGATGTGCTCGGCCAGCGGTAGGCAACGGGTGATGACCGCGTCCCTCTGCTCTGCCCGGTGCGCCGGTCCACGTGCGCGGCCACCGTCGTCGCGGAGCGCACGGAGCGCAGCGGGGACATCGGCGTAATCGTCGCCGACGTGCCGCGAGTCGCGATGGACGGTCACCTGGCCGCACTCGAACTCTTGGTGAAAGTGATCGACCACGGGCGTCCACCCGCGCCGCCGTCGTCGTCAGCGGCCGGCACGGCCGACGCCTCATCGGTCAACGTGCGCAGCACATGCCAGCCGAAACCCGCCTCCTGCACCGACGCGTCGCCCGGCAGTATCGCGGTCACGGAAACGACCATCGCCCGGCGGCGCATTTCTATCGTCATCGTGATCGACGGATTGGCTCCGTGCGACTTCTCGAGTTGAGCGCAGGCCTCGTCGACTGCGAGCTTGATGTCGGCGACATCGTCCAGTCCGAACCCGTAGAGGATCCCCAGCGTCTCGGCCACCGATCGTGCGACCGGGGCCTGGGAGGACGCGGCGTCCAAGGTGAGGGTGACGGGGTGTCGCTGGTCGGGGGCCTCAGCCTCAGTGGCGGCCAGATTCATCGGCGGTCCTTACTCACGTGTGCGCGGAGGAAGCGCCGTCAGGGTACCCGCACGTCACCTGAAGGAAACGTGTGCGACCTGAAGGAAACGTGTGCGACCTGGAGGAAACGTGTGCGACC
>CAYVJJ010000213.1:3789-4953 GCA_964451655.1 uncultured Mycobacteriaceae bacterium
AGAATGAGGGTGGACCAGGGCGGATCGGTCCTCATCGGGCATCGACACGGTGCGTGCGGTGAGGATGTGATCGCGCGCCCCCGCGGTCGGATGTACGCCGAGAGAACCGCCTGCCCGGCCCGGCTGTTCGCGTTGTGCGCAACGTCGAGTCGAAAGGGGCGCGATCATGGGCAGCAACTACGAGGGACTCCTCGGATACCTTCTTTTCCTCGTCGGCATCGCCGTGGGCGGGCTGACCATCGTCGCACTGGCGATGGAGAATCTCCCCTATTTCATCGCGGGGGCCGTCATCGCGGTGGTGTGCCTGGCGGCGGGACTGGCGCTGTGGCTGCACGTGTCGCGCCGCGAGCACCACGATCCGCTCGAGCCGGGCATGACTCCGGCGGGGATCCGGCGCTATGAGATGCGTCGCCGTTCCGGCACCTGCATGTGATCGGCGTCCGCCACCGGCGGCCCCGCAGCGGTGTGTGAGCAGCGCTGCGGGGTGTGGGGCGGTCGGCGGCGTCATGCGGGGACCGTGCGGATCAGTTTGCGGTTGACGAACTCGTACATCCCCGCCTGCGACAGTTCGCGTCCGAAGCCCGAGTGCTTGACACCGCCGAACGGCAGGTCGGCCTGCGTCATGGTGGGCGTGTTGATCCATACCATGCCGCTTTCGATGCGCCGCGCCACGTCCTTCGCCGCATCGGTGTCGGCGCCGACGATCGTCGCGCCCAGACCGTAGGGCGAGTCGTTCGCCATCCGCACCGCCTCGTCCACGTCGGATACCCGGTGGACGATCGCGACCGGCCCGAACAGCTCCTCGGAGAAGGCCCGCATCTCCGGCGTGACGCCGGTGAGGACGGTCGGCTCCACGAAAGCGCCTGCATCACCCGGGCCCCGGTCGGCGGGCCTGCCCCCACCGGTGACGGCCTGCGCCCCCTTGTCGAGCGCATCCTGGACCTGCTCGAGCAGTTCCTGCGCGGCGTCTTCGGACGACAGCGGTCCCAGCGTGGTCCCGGGGTCCGCCGGGTCGCCCGGGGTCAGATCAGCCATGCGGTCCGCCAGCGCCTGCACGAAACGGTCGTGCACCGGATCGGGCACGAAGAACCGCTTCGAGGCGACACAACTCTGGCCGGTGTTGAACATCCGTCCCTGCATGGCCATGTCGATCGTGGACTCGAG
>CAYVJJ010000214.1:0-4949 GCA_964451655.1 uncultured Mycobacteriaceae bacterium
ACACGCCCTCCGCGCCGAGCTGCATCATCATCGCCGCGTCCGCGGGGGTGGCGATGCCGCCCGCGGTGAACAGGGTGACCGGCAGCTTGCCGGCGGCGGCCACCTCGGCCACCAGCTCGTACGGCGCCTGCAGCTCCTTGGCGGCGACGTAGAGCTCGTCGGGGGCCATCGCGGTGAGCCTGGAGATCTCCGCGCGGATGTTGCGCATGTGGGTGGTGGCGTTGGAGACGTCGCCGGTGCCGGCCTCGCCCTTGGAGCGGATCATGGCCGCGCCCTCGGTGATGCGGCGCAGCGCCTCGCCCAGGTTGGTGGCGCCGCACACGAACGGCACCGTGAACGCCCACTTGTCGATGTGGTTGGCGTAGTCGGCGGGGGTGAGGACCTCCGACTCGTCGACGTAATCCACACCCAGCGACTGCAGGATCTGCGCCTCGACGAAGTGGCCGATGCGGGCTTTGGCCATCACCGGGATGCTGACGGCGCCGACGATGCCGTCGATCATGTCCGGGTCGCTCATGCGCGAGACCCCGCCCTGCGCGCGGATGTCCGCGGGCACGCGCTCGAGCGCCATCACGGCGACCGCCCCGGCGTCCTCGGCGATCTTGGCCTGCTCGGGGGTGACCACGTCCATGATCACCCCGCCCTTGAGCATCTCGGCCATTCCGCGCTTGACGCGCGCGGTGCCGACAGCGGACTCGGAACCGTTGGTCGAATTGTTCGAGGAGATGGTCACGAAATGCTCCCTGGTGTGTGGTCTCGGGGTATCGACGTCCATCCTATGCCGCACGTCCGCACCCCTGTTCGGCGGTCGGATCCACGCGTGCTGCGCGTACCCGCCGTCAGCGGATCGTACGCACCTCGCCGCCGCGCGCGCCGTCGAGGCATTCGAGGGCGTCCGGCAGCAGCGAGGCGAGATCCTGCGGATAGACGGTGGCGCCCGTGCCGGTGAGCTCCCCGAGCTCGGCCGCGGTGAACCACCGGTGCCCGAGCAGCGCATCCTGCTCCAGGTCCGTGCGGGCGGCGGGCCGCGGCTCGAACGGCCCGGCGCGCAGCACGAAGAAGTGCTCCTCGGAGTGCATCATCTCCCCGCCCCACGGGAACAGGGACAGCCGCCGCCAGATGGGCCCGCACAGCGCGTCCTCCCGCACTGTCAGACCGGTCTCCTCCCACAGCTCGCGCACCGCCGTCTGCCGCAGCGTCTCCCCCGCTTCGACGCCGCCGCCGAAGGTGAACCAGAACGGCTCTTCGGAGCTGTACGGATCGCGGCCGCGCACCAGCAGCACCCGCGCGTCGCCGTCGACCACCAGCACCCGGGCGGAGACCCGGTTGTCCTCCTCCGCCGCCGCAGCCGTGCCGTCCGCCTGCCCGGTCGGCACCGGGGACGCGTCGCGGGCCGCGTCAGTGCGCAGCGTCTCCTCAGTGATGTCGAAATACGCCGGCATCGCCGACGTCCCGCCCAGACGCAGCCAGCGCACCAGCCGCCGCCCCTGCAGGGCGCGCGTATCGCGGACCGCGTCGTTGTGGAAGCGGCGGGCGATCAGCACGCGCGCGTCCGCATCGGCCAGCTCGGCGACGTGCGCGGCCCGCACCTGGGCCGGGTCCACGCCCGCCAGCGCGCGGGACAGGCCGTTCTCCGCGCGCTCACGCTCGGGGCGGTCCACCCGCTCGGCCCGCAGCGACATGTCCACCAGCGCCGCAGCCCGGTCCTCCGGCAGGTCGTGCGCCAGAGCGCGCACCACCACGGCGCGGCGGGCCAGCGCCGCGTCCAGGGCCTGCCAGGCCAGGTCGGTGCGCACGTGCAGCCGGTCGAGGCGGTTGGCCGTGCCGTACGCCCACAGCGCGACCAGGACCAGCAGCGCCAGGACGACGCCGACGAGGGTGACGGTGAGCGCGGAGACGGTCACGAGCCCACCGCCCGTACCCGCCGGCCGCCCACCATGACCGTCTCGTACACGCGCAGGATCTGGTCGGCCACCACCGGCCAGTCGTAGGTGCGCACCACCCGGTCGCCCGCGTCCGAGAGGCGCCCGCGCAGCGCCGGGTCGGTGAGCACCCTGTCGATGCCGTCCGCCAGCTCGGCCGCATCGCCGATGCCGGTGAGCACGCCCGCCTCGCCGTCGCGCAGCACACGGCGGAACGCGTCCAGCCGGCTCGCCACCACGGGAGTGTGCGCGGCCAGCGCTTCGACGAGCACGATGCCGAAGCTCTCGCCGCCCAGGTTCGGCGCCACGTAGACGTCGGCGCTGCGCATCGCCGAGGCCTTCTCCTCGTCGGTGACCTGGCCGAGCAGCCGCAGGTGCGGGGACAGGCGCCCTGCGCGGGCCCGCAGTTCGGACTCGTCGCCGCGGCCCACCACCAGCACCTGCAGGTCCGGGTGCGTGTCCACGAGCGCGGGCAGCGCCTCCAGGAGGACACCCATGCCTTTGCGCGGCTCGTCGTAGCGGCCCAGGAACAGCACGGTGCCGCCGCGCCGGGGGTAACCGTCGAGCGGCGGCGCCTGCGCGAACGAGGCGACGTCCACCCCGTTGGGGATCTCCACCGCGTCGGCCCCCAGCGCCTGCACCTGCCAGCGCCGCGCCAGCTCGGACACGGCGATGCGGCCCGCGATCTTCTCGTGGTACGGGCGCAGCACGCCCTGGAAGGTGGCCAGCACCAGCGAGCGGGTGGTGGAGGTGTGGAACGTGGCGACGATGGGGCCCTCCGCCACCTTCAGCGCCAGCATCGACAGGCTCGGGGCGTTGGGCTCGTGGATGTGCAGCACGTCGAAGTCGTTGTCGCGGATCCAGCGCCGGATGCGCGCGTAGGTGCCGACACCGAAACGCAGCCGGGCGACGGAGCCGTTGTACGGGATCGCGACGGCACGCCCGGCCGAGACGACGTACGGCGGCAGCGGCACCGACTGCGACGCGGGCGCGAGCACGCTCACGTGATGGCCGCGCGCGAGGAACACCTGCGCCAGCTCGCTCACGTGCGCCTGCACGCCCCCCGGCACGTCGAACGAGTAGGGGCAGATCATCCCGATGCTCAGCCGGCGGCCCCGGTCCGTCTCGGTCACTGCCGCCTACCTGGAGTCGAGCCGGGCGCGGCGCTCGTCGGACAGGTCCGACCACCACAGCGGCTGCAGCATGTGCCAGTCCGCGGGGTGGGCGGCGATGTCGGCGGCGAACACGTCCGCGACCGCTTGGGTGGCCGCCTCGACGCCGTCGGCCGTGTCCACCGGCGCGCTGATCGAGAAACCCCAGCCGTCGTCCGTGAACCAGCAGTGCACCGGCAGCAGGGCGGCGCCGGTCTCGGAGGCCAGCTTGGCAGGCCCGGCGGGCATGCTGGTGCGCTCCCCGAAGAAGTCGACGGGCACCCCGCGGCCGGTCAGGTCCCGCTCGCCCAGCAGGCACACCACCTTGCCCTGCCGGAGACGCTCGCGCAGCGCCGCGAACGGCGGCTCCTCCCCGCCGCTGAGGGGGAAGACCTCGAAGCCGAGCTTCTCGCGGTAGTCGACGAACCGCCGGAACAGCGACTCGGGTTTGAGCCGCTCCGCCACCGTCGCGAACCGCCCCCACGTGTGCACCAGCCACACGCCGGCGACGTCCCAGTTGCCCGAATGCGGCAGCACCAGCACCGCACCGCGGCCGGCCTCCATCGCGGCGTCGAGGTGCTCCTGGCCCTGCACGGACGCGTCCACCCCGGCCGCCACGCGGCCCAGGTCCATCGACGGCAGCCGGAACGCCTCGCGCCAGTACCGGGCATAGGAGCGCAGGGAGGCCCGGATCAGCCCGTCCGGCACCCGCTCCGGCGTCGACCCCATCACGCGCGCCAGGTTGGCGCGCAGCTGTCCCTGGCCGGCCCCGCGCCGGAACGCCAGGTCCGCCCCCAGGTCGAAACCGCGCCGCGCCACCGGCTCCGGCAGCAGGCGCACCGCCCGCCAGCCGGCCGCGTAGCCCGCATCGCTGAGCCTGCCCGACAGCCCGTCCGCGGCCTGCGGATCGTGTCCGTCCCGGCCGCCGCCCGCGGGGTCCGCGTCACGCGCACCGCCGAGCGCCGTCATCGTCCGCCTCCCGTCGTCTCCGGATCCGTCTCCGGATCCGTCTCCGGATCGTCGTGCGCCGGCCCCCCGCCGGCTCCCGCGGTCCCGTCCTGCGGCGGGACCTCCGCCGGCGGCTCGTCCTGCGGTGCCGGGCCCAGCGGGATCAGGTCGCGTGCGCCCGGCGAACTGCGCACCGACCACATACGCTGGCCCACGGTGATCACGCTGCCGACGGCCAGGATCCACATGGCCACGTGGATGGCCCAGTCCAGGCCCAGGCCCGTCAGGCCGGCGCCGACGAGGACGATGATCAGGCGGTCCGGCCTTTCGATCAGGCCCCCGTCCCCGTTGAGCCCGCTGGCCTCGGCACGCGCCTTCGCGTACGAGATGACCTGCGACGTGACCAGGGAGATGAGGGTGACCACCAGCAGCAGCCGGTTCACGGCGGTGTCGTCCAGGTGGAAGACGATCCACCAGGCCAGGCCGCCGAATATGGCCCCGTCCGCGATCCGGTCGCAGGTGGCGTCCAGCACGGCCCCGAACCGGGTGCCGCCGCCGCGGGCGCGGGCCGTGGCGCCGTCGAGCATGTCGAACATGACGAAGAACCAGATCACCAGGGTCCCCCAGAAGAGGTGACCCATGGGGAACAGCGTCAGCGCGGCCGCGATCGATGCGGCCGTGCCGACCACGGTGATCACGTCGGGCGTCACGCCCAGGCGCACCAGCTTGCGGCCGATGGGCAGCGTCACCTTGCCCACCGAGGCCCGCGCGAAGACGTTCAGCATGCGGCCGACCAGTTCTCCGCGAGCAGAGCGCGGGTGTCGCCCAGCAGCTGCGGCAGCACCTTGGTGCCGCCGACCACAGTGATGTAGTTGGCGTCCCCGCCCCAGCGCGGCACGACGTGCTGGTGCAGGTGCGCGGCCAGCGA
>CAYVJJ010000215.1:0-4948 GCA_964451655.1 uncultured Mycobacteriaceae bacterium
GCAGTGTCATCTCGCCCTCCAGCTCTGGACCCTTCACCTACTACAACGCTCCCGAAGCGGATTCCGTTCCCTGCGCTCCGCCGTCGCACTTCCGGAGCGCCGCCGACAGCGCCGATACGGCCTCCTGCACGGCCGCACGGCGGATCTCCCAACGTGTGCCGGTCAGCCGTAGGCGGACCACCTTACTCGACCCGGCAGCCGCAAGACCCAGGAACACCGTCCCCACCGGATGCCCGTCCTGCTCGGTGGGACCGGCCACGCCGGTGAGTCCCACACCCCAGTCCGCGCCGCACCGGTCCCGCGCTCCGCGCGCCAGCCAGAGCGCCGTCTCCGCGGAGACCGGGCCGTGCTCGCGCAGCACCCCGTCCGGCACGCCGGCCAGCCCGGCCTTCAGGTCCGTCGCATACACGATGAGCCCCCCACGCAGCACCGCGCTGGCACCGGGCACGCCCGCCACGGTGGCCGCCAGCAGCCCCGCGGTGAGGGACTCAGCGGTCGCCATCGTGCGACCGCTCCCGGACATCGCACGAACCAGACCCTCCGCGGCGGTGCCCGCGGACAACGGGTCCTCCCCCGGCGCGCCGGTCATGAGGCGGGCACGTCCTCGTGGCCCGGACCGGGCCCGCCGCGGGCCGTCTCCGCCGGACCGCCGGACCGCGCCGCCGGATCCGTCACCCCGCGGCGCTCCGCGGACCGCCCGCGTCCGGCGCCGTCCTCCAGGACGCCCCGGTCCTCGGCGGAGGCCCGGCCGAACCGGGACGCCAGACCCCGGCTGCGCAGGCGCACAGCCTGCACCACGTAGTCGGCACCCGTCGCCAATGTCAGTGCCACCGCGCACCAGATCAGCGCCAGCAGGTACGGACCGGCGGCGTCCGGAAGCGGCAGCAGGTACAGGAAGATCGCCGCCACCTGGACCAGCGTCTTGAGCTTGCCGCCCCGGCTGGCCGGTATGACCCCGTGCCGGATGACGACGAACCGCAGGGCGGTCACCCCCAGCTCGCGTGCCGCGATGAGGCCGGTCACCCACCAGCTGACGTCGCCGAGCACCGACAGCCCCACCAGGGCCGCGCCGATGAGCGCCTTGTCCGCGATCGGATCCGCGATCTTGCCGAAGTCGGTGATCAGACCGCGGCGCCGCGCCACCTCGCCGTCGATCCGGTCGGTGAGGGCCGCGATAGCGAACACCGCCGCGGCGCCGGCCCGGGCAGCGGTGTCATGCCCGTCGCCGAGGAACAGCACCACCAGGAACACCGGCACCAGCAGGATCCGCAGCACCGTGAGCACATTCGCCGGATTGAGCACCGGGACCTCGGCCCGCGGGCCGTGCCCCGGAGTATCGTGCGGCGGCGCAGCGGGCTCGGACGACCGCTGCCGCTGCGCATGCTCCGATGTCATGCCTGTCCCCCGGTCACAGCACGGCGCCCGAACAGGTTCGGGGGTCGTGGCGGCAACGACGACGGGAGTACGGGCACGCCTCAAAGCCTATCTGGTCGGGCGGTCGCTACGCTGAGTGCATGACCACGAGCCGGCAGTCCCGGGGCGATCCGTCCGGGCAGTCCGATCCCGCGCCCGCCGACGACGGAGAGGACGTGGACTGCACGGTCGCGATCCGTCGGGCACGGACCCCAGATATCCCCCGGATCAAGGAACTGGTGGACATCTACGCCGGCCGCATCCTGTTGGAGAAGAACCTGGTCACCCTTTACGAAAGCGTCCAGGAGTTCTGGGTGGCCGAGCGCGGCGGCACGCTCGTCGGCTGCGGTGCGCTCCACGCCATGTGGTCGGACCTCGGCGAGGTGCGCACAGTGGCCGTCCACCCGTCGGTACGCGGGTGGGGCGTCGGCCACATGCTGGTCGAGCGTCTCCTGCACACGGCGCGCGAGCTGGGCCTGACCAAAGTGTTCGTGCTGACCTTCGAGGTGGACTTCTTCCGCCGGCACGGCTTCCGGATCATCGAAGGCACTCCGGTGACCGCGGAGGTCTACGAGGAGATGTGCCGTTCCTACGACACCGGCGTCGCCGAATTCCTGGACCTGAGCTTCGTCAAACCCAACACTCTCGGCAACACCCGCATGCTCACCACACTGGGCTGACGTCCCCGGCACCGCCGGCGGCTTCAGCCGCGCCGGTCGTGCGCTCCGTCGGCGTCGTCCTCCCCGGCTCCTCCGCCGGCGCCGTCCGCGACCGCCGCGGTCCGCCGCGAGCGCACCAGGCTCGCGATAGTGGCGACCAGCAGCGTCGCCGCGATCACGGCCAGCGAGAGCCCGGTCGAAATCTCGGGAACGTGCACAGGTTCGCCGCCGTTGATGAACGGCAGCGTGTTCTCGTGCAGCGCGTGCAGCACCAGCTTCACCGAGATGAATCCCAGGATCACCGACAGACCGTGTGAGAGGTACACCAGCCTGTCCAACAGTCCGCCGAGCAGGAAGAACAACTGCCGCAGGCCGATCAGTGCCAGCGCATTCGCCGTGAAGACGAGGTACGGCTCCTGGGTGAGCCCGAAGATGGCGGGGATCGAGTCGAGGGCGAACAGCACGTCGGTCACGCCGATGACCACGAGGGCGCCGAGCAACGGTGTGGCCAGTCGATGGCCGTCGACGCGGGTGATCAGCCGGTCGCCGTGGAACTCCGTAGTGGTGGGCAGGAACCTGCGGACCAGCCGCATGATGCGGCCGCCGTCCCCGTCCCCGTCGTCGGACTCATCCTCGCTCGCCAGGGACTCACGCAGAAGTTTGACCGCCGTGTACAGCAGGATCGCGCCGAACAGGTAGAACACCCAGCTGTAGGCGTTGATCGCTGCGGCGCCCACTGCGATGAACACGCCGCGCAGCGCCAGCGCGATCACGATGCCGAGCAGCAGCGCCTTCTGCTGGAATTCCCGCGGTACTGCGAATTTCGCGAAGATCACCACGAAGACGAACAGGTTGTCCACCGAGAGTGCCTTCTCGGTGACGTAACCGGCGAAGAACTCTCCGCCGTAGGTGCTGCCCCACACCCACCAGACCACGAGCCCGAAGACGCAGGCCAGTGCGATGTACACCAGCGACCACAGGGCCGACTCGCGGATGCCGGGGGCGTGCGGCGTGCGGACGTGCGAGTAGAAATCGAAGACGAAGACGCCGCCGACGGCCACGATGGTGACGATCCAGACGAGCGCGGACACATCCACGGTGATAGACCTCCGGTAATCCTGAACAGACTGCCGGAGGTCTCTCCCGCCTCACCGGCACTGCACCGACGAGGCCCACGGCGCCGGTCGTCGCCCGCCCGGACGCCTGCAGGGCCGGGGGCCGCCGACGTGCTGACGACGCCGTCGCGGAACGGGGATACTCCCCTCCATCGCAGACGAGTCTACAGCCCCCGCGGCGCCCCGCCCGCGCCGGCGCGGCCCGGGCGTGCCCCGAGACGCTGCGGCGCAGCCGACTCCGTCAGTGCACACCCTCGTGCGCCGGCTCCTCCGCGCCCTCGGGATCTCCGCCCCGTATCGACCACAGCAGCCCCTCGAGCTCGTCCGGCTTGATCAGCACCTCGCGCGCCTTGGATCCCTCGCTCGGTCCGACGACGCCACGGGTCTCCATCAGGTCCATCAGGCGTCCCGCCTTGGCGAACCCGACACGGAGCTTGCGCTGCAGCATCGAGGTGGAGCCGAACTGGCTGGTCACCACCAGCTCGACGGCTTGCAGGAACGCGTCGAGGTCGTCGCCGATGTCCGGATCGACGTCCTTCTTCTCGCCGGCCTTGGCCGCTGTGACGCCCTCGGCGTAATCGGGTTCGGCCTGGTTCTTGGTGAAGTCGACGACTGCTTCGATCTCTTCATCGGTGATGAAGGCGCCCTGCTGGCGGGTCGGCTTCCCCGCCCCCATCGGCAGGAACAGCGAGTCGCCCATGCCGATCAGCTTCTCGGCGCCCGGCTGGTCCAGGATCACCCTCGAGTCGGTGAGCGACGACGTGCCGAACGCCAGCCGAGAGGGGACGTTGGTCTTGATCAGTCCGGTGACCACGTCCACCGACGGCCGCTGCGTGGCCAGCACCAGGTGGATGCCGGCGGCTCGGGCCTTCTGCGTGATGCGCACGATCGCGTCCTCGACGTCGCGCGGGGCCGTCATCATCAGATCGGCGAGCTCGTCGACGATCGCCACGATGTACGGGTACGGCCGATAGACGCGTTCGGATCCCAACGGAGTGGTGATCTCGCCGCTGCGCACCTTCTTGTTGAAGTCGTCGATGTGCCGCACGCGACTGGCCTGCATGTCCTGGTAACGCTGCTCCATCTCTTCGACCAGCCACGCCAGTGCGGCCGCCGCCTTCTTCGGCTGGGTGATGATGGGCGTGATCAGGTGCGGGATCCCCTCGTACGGGGTGAGCTCCACCATCTTGGGGTCGACGAGGATCAGCCGGACGTCCTGCGGGCGTGCGCGCGCGAGCAGCGACACCAGCATCGAGTTCACGAAGCTCGACTTGCCCGAGCCGGTGGCACCGGCCACCAGCAGGTGCGGCATCTTGGCGATGTTGGCGCTGATGTAGTTGCCCTCGATGTCCTTGCCCAGGCCGATCACCAGCGGGTGCCGGTCCTTGCGGGTCGACGGCGCCGCCAGCACGTCGGACAGGCGCACGATCTCGCGGTCGGTGTTGGGCACCTCGATGCCCACCGCCGATTTGCCCGGGATCGGCGCCAGCAGCCGCACGTTGTCGGTGGCCACCGCATAGGCGATGTTGCGGTGCAGGGCGGTGATCTTCTCCACCTTCACGCCCGGCCCCAGCTCCACCTCGTAGCGGGTGACCGTCGGGCCGCGGGTGAACCCTGTGACGGCGGCATCGATCTTGAACTGTTCGAGAACGCCGTCGATGGCCTCGATCATCGCATCGTTGGCCTTGCTGTGGACCGTGGGAGGGTCCCCGGCGATCAGCAGGTTCGCCGGCGGCAGCACGTAATTCTCGTCGCCCTCGC
>CAYVJJ010000216.1:0-4933 GCA_964451655.1 uncultured Mycobacteriaceae bacterium
CTCCTGCACGCGCTCGAGCATGCTCATCGTCGCCTGTCCTTCCCACGAGGTTTCCGCCCGGGACGTCCGCGCCGGGCGGGTGCGCCGGGACCCGGACGGTGTCATCACGCCGGCGCCGGCGGTCCCGTCCCATCGGTACCGACGGCGCCCGGGCACCGTCCGGGCGCCGGTCCGCGTCCGATCCAGTCTACGGAAGCACCCGCCGGATACGTGCGAGCACGCGCATGTCCCGCGACGCCCGCCGCGATCGGTGCCTACACGCTACCCGCGCCGCCCGGCCCCCCGGCTACCGCATCAGCAGCGCGAAGCTCTCGAAGTGGTGCGTCATCGGAAACGCGTCGAAGGCGCGCATCTCCTCCACGCGGAAACCGTGGCCGTCGTAAAGGGCCAGGTCGCGGGCGAACGACGCCGGATCGCAGCCCACGTGCACCACCCGCTGCACCGACGTGCCCGCGAGCGCGTCGAGGACCCGTCGCCCGGCGCCCGCGCGGGGCGGATCGAGCACCGCGACGTCGGGGCCCGCCGCCGCGGCGAGTTCGTCGAGGGCGTGCTCCACCCGGGCGTGCCGGAACCGCACCGAACGCAGGTCCGCCAGCGCGTCGCGGCCGTCGCGCACCGACTGCGCCGCGGATTCCACCACCTCGACACGCCCACTCGGACCGACCTGATCGGCCATCGCCGCGGCGAACACCCCGGCGCCGCCGTACAGGTCCCACGCACTGTCCCCGCTCCGCAGCCCGGACCACTCGCGCACCAGGTCCGAGTACGCCTGCGCCGCGGCGCGGTGCGCCTGCCAGAACCCGGTCGGCGCCAGCAGCCACTCACGCCCGTCCACCCGCTGCACGGCGCTGCCGCCGCCCTCGACGATGCGCTCGGGACGCGGCCTGGCCTTCGCCGCGCGGCGCGCCTTGGCGCCGCGGCGCCCCCGGTGGCGCGCGGCCCGGGTGAGCCTCGGCGGGGCGATCTCGACGACATGGCGCCGGCCGTCGTCGTCGACGGTCACCGACAGCTCCGAGCCGATCGGCCACACCGCGTCATCGAGGCCGTCCACCGCACCCGCGACCGCCTGCGGGCAGCGCAGGTCCGGCACCACCCCGGTGCCACGGTGCCGCCGGTAGCCGGCGCGCCCGGCGTCGTCGACCCCCAGGCGCAGGCGGGTCCGCCATCCCGCACCCACCGCGCTGCCGTGCCCGTCGGGCAGCGCCGCCACCGGGATGCGGCGGGGCAGATGCGCGATCCGCTGCAGCTGCTCGGCCAGCACCTCCTGCTTGAGCCGGCGCTGCGCATCCACGGCGATGTGCGAGAAATCGCAGCACCCTGCGCCGCCCGCGGACGCGACAGGGCAGGCGTCCTCCACACGGTCGGGCGCAGCGTCGAGCACATCCACCGTCTCGGCCCGGCAGTACGCACCGCCCTTGTCCTCGGTCACGCGCACCCGCACCCGTTCCCCCGGCAACGCCCGGCGCACGAACACCACGCGCCCCTCCGAGCGGCCGACGAACACGCCGCCGTGGCCGACCGAGTCGACATGCAGGTCCAGGATCCGTCCCGTCCAGTCCACCGTTACTCAGCCCTTCCTACTCAGCCCTTCCTACTCAGCCCTTCCGTCGCGCTTTCCCTCCGCGGCCCGCACCCGGCGCCTGCCCCTGCATCCGCGTGCCTGCGCCGCCGGATGCGCCGTCGGTGAAACCGCGGCGCACCGCTCCGGGCGCCGCCGTTCCGCGCAGGCGGGACCGCACCCGCGCCGACGACTCCAACTGCCACGGCACGCTCGCCACGATCACTCCGCGCTGGAACAGCAGCCGGCTCTTGAGGCGCAGGGCGCTCTGATTGTGCAGCACCTGCTCCCACCAGCGTCCCACCACGTACTCGGGGATGAACACCATGACCACGTCACGCGGGGAGTCGCGGCGCAGCCGCTTGACGTACTCGAGCACCGGCCGGGTGATCTCACGATAGGGGGACTCGATCACCTTCAGCGGCACGGTGATGTCGCTCTTCTCCCACTGCCGCACCAATTCGCGGGTGTCCGCGTCGTCCACGTTGACCGTCACCGCCTCCAGCGTGTCCGGGCGGGTGACCCGGGCGTAAGCGAGTGCGCGCAGCGTCGGCTTGTGCAGCTTGGACACCAGCACCACGCAGCGGGTGCGGCTGGGCAGCACCGCATCCCAGTCCGATCCGGCGAGCTCCTCCGCCACGGCGGCGTAATGGCCGTGGATCCCCCGCATCATCAGGAACAGCACCACCATCAGCAGCAGCGCGATCCAGGCCCCCGAGGCGAACTTGGTCACCAGCACGATCACGAGCACGGTCCCCGTGAGCACCAACCCGATGCAGTTCACCGCGCGCGCCCGCTGCATCCGGGCGCGCCCGCCCCGGGTGGTCTCCTCGGCCAGCCGCCGGTTCCAGTGCCGCACCATCCCGGCCTGGCTCAGCGTGAACGATATGAACACGCCCACGATGTAGAGCTGGATCAGCGAGGTGACCTGGCCGCCGAACGCCACGACGAACCCGATCGCCATGGCGGCGAGGAACAGGATGCCGTTGGAGAACGCCAGCCTGTCGCCGCGGGTGTGCAGCTGCCGCGGCAGGTAGCTGTGCTGCGAGAGCACGGATGCCAGCACCGGGAAGCCGTTGAAGGCGGTGTTCGCGGCGAGCATCAGCACCAGGGCCGTGGCCGCCGCCACCACGTAGAAGCCCGGCGGGAACCCGTGGAACACCGCCTGGGCCAGCTGCGCGAGCATCGTCTTCTGCTGATAGCCGTCGGGCGCGCCCACCAGCTGTTCCGCAGGATCCTCCGCGATCTTCACGCCCGTCTTCTGCGCCAGCACGATGATGCCGAGCAGCATCGTGATCGCGATGGTCCCGAGCATCAGCAGTGTGGTGGCCGCATTCCGGGACTTGGGTTTGCGGAAGGCCGGCACCCCGTTGCTGATCGCCTCCACACCGGTCAGCGCGGCGCAGCCCGAGGAGAAGGCGCGGGCGATGAGGAACACCAGCGCGATCCCGTAGAGGTGGCTGTTGTCCGCGCGCATGCCGAAGTCCGCGGATTCCGCCTCCAGGTCCGCGCCGAGGACGAATGCGTCCACCAGCCCCCACACCAGCATGACCACGATCGAGACGATGAAGATGTAGGTGGGGACGGCGAACGCCTTGCCCGCCTCGCGCACGCCTCGCAGATTTCCGGCCGTCAGCAGCACGATGGCCAGCACCGAGAACAGCACCTTGTGGTCGCCGATGACCGGGATGGCGGATCCGATGTTCGACACCGCGGCGGCGATCGAGACCGCCACCGTGAGCACGTAGTCGACCAGGAGCGCGCTGGCGACCGTCAGGCCCGCGGAGGGGCCGAGGTTCTTCGTGGCCACCTCGAAGTCACCGCCACCGGACGGATAGGCATGGACGTTCTGGCGGTAACTGGCCACCACGACGACCATGACCACCGCGACGGCGATCCCGATCCACGTCGTGTAGGCGTAGGCGGATATCCCCGCCATCGACAGGACCAGGAAGATCTCCTCCGGCGCGTAGGCGACCGACGAGACCGCGTCGGAGGCGAACACCGGCAGCGCGATGCGCTTCGGCAGGAGCGTCGCCCCCAGTGTGTCGCTGCGGTAGGGACGCCCCAGGATCAGCCTCTTGGCGGCAGTGGAAATCTTGGACACTCGCGCAAGCGTAAGCCTTGCCGCCGACCGCCGGTGGAGTAACCCGCCGCCATCGCGACGCCGTGCGGAATCAGGGGGACGTTGTAGCGTTCACAGGACCGTTGTAGCGTTCGTGCGGCATCGCCGCGGCGGCGACGCCGCAGGCCCCACCGGCCCGGACGGGCCGGGCCCACACCCGTGAAGGGAGCACACCCGTGCACGTCGTCGTCATGGGCTGCGGTCGCGTCGGTGCCGCGTTGGCGGCATCGCTGTACCGCGTCGGCCACGAGGTCGCCATCATCGACCGCGATCCGCAGGCGTTCGACCGGCTGGCGACCGACTTCCCCAGTGAACGGATCGTGGGCATGGGCTTCGACCGGTCGGTGCTCCTGCGTGCGGGCATCGAGAAAGCCGACGCCTTCGCCGCGGTCAGCTCCGGCGACAATTCGAACATCATCGCGGCGCGCGTAGCGCATGAGATGTTCGGTGTCGAACGCGTGGTGGCGCGCATCTACGACGCCAAACGTGCCCGCGTGTTCGAACGCCTCGGCATCCCCACCATCGCCACCGTGCCGTGGACGACCGACCGCTTCCTACACGCGATCACACAGGACTCCACCTCGGAGAGCTGGCGTGACCCGTCCGGGAACGTCGCGGTGGTGGCGGTGAACCTGCACGAGGACTGGATGGGCCGCAGGGTCACCGTCCTCGAGGAGGCGCTGCGCGCCCGCGTCGCGTTCCTCATCCGTTACGGCGAGGGCGTGCTCCCGGACGGGCGCACCGCCCTGCAGGCCGACGACCAGGTCTACATCGCAGCGGTGGCCGGACGCGTGGCGGAGGCCGTGGCACTGGCCGAGGCCCCGCCCCCCGCCGAATTGTGAGTTCCGCCCCGACGAGCGACCTGATGACGCCGCACGACAGTGCCGACCAGATGACGCCGCACGACAGTGCCGACCAGATGACGAGGGTGCACCGATGAGAATTGCGATTGCCGGAGCCGGCGCCGTGGGCCGCGCCATCGCGGGCGAGCTCCTGGTCAGCGGGCACAGCGTGATGCTGATCGAGCGCAAGGCCGCGTCCGTGACTCCGGAGGCGATCCCCGACGCCCGCTGGGTGCACGCCGACGCCTGCGAGCTCGGCAGCCTCGAGTCGGCCGAGCTGCAGAACATCGACGTGATGATCGCGGCCACCGGCGACGACAAGGCCAACCTGGTGGCGAGCCTGCTGGCCAAGATCGAGTTCGCGGTGCGGCGCGTGGTGGCCCGCGTCAACGACCCGCGCAACGAGTG
>CAYVJJ010000217.1:0-4860 GCA_964451655.1 uncultured Mycobacteriaceae bacterium
CGTTCATTGGTCGCCATGTCGGGTCCTCCTCAGGCCTCGCGGTTGACGTTGCTGCCGGACGCCGCGGAGATCGACCTCTCGGCCGCGGCCACCACGGCGTCGGCGGTGAAGCCGAACTCGCGGAACAGGGTTTTGTAGTCGGCGGAGGCGCCGAAGTGCTCCAGGGACACGGCCTCGCCGGCCTCCCCGAGGAGACCCAGCCACGGCATCGCGACCCCGGCCTCCACGCTCACCCGGGCGCGGGTCGCGGGCGGGATCACCGAGTCCCGGTACTCGGCGGGCTGCGCGAGGAACCAGTCGAGGCAGGGCATCGAGACGACCCGCGCGGAGCGTCCGTCCGACTCGAGCGCCTCCGCCGCCGCGACCGCCAGCTGCAGCTCCGACCCTGTGGCGACCAGGACCACGTCCGGCGTCGGCGCCGAGCCGGGGACCAGCACGTAGCCGCCCTTGGCGACGCCCTGGCCTGCGGCGTCGGCGGTGCCGGCGAGCACCGGGATGTTCTGGCGGGTCAGCGCCAGCGCCGTCGGCCCGTCGCGGTGTTCGATGGCGGCGCGCCATGCGGCCACGGTCTCGTTGGCGTCGCCGGGACGGACCACGGACAGGCCCGGGATGGCGCGCAATGCGGCGAGATGCTCGACGGGCTGGTGGGTGGGCCCGTCCTCGCCCAGACCGATCGAGTCGTGGGTCCACACGTAGGTGACCGGAAGACGCATCAGCGCGGCCAGGCGGACGGCGGGGCGCATGTAGTCGCTGAAGACCAGGAACGTGCCACCGTACGGGCGGGTGGGGCCGTGCAGCGCGATCCCGTTGAGGATCGAGCCCATCGCGTGCTCGCGGATGCCGAAGTGCAGTGTGCGCCCGTAGGGGTGCGCGGTGTAGATCGCGGTGCTGATGGCGTCCGGCCCGAACGAGTCGGTGTCGTCCATCGTGGTGTTGTTGCTGCCTGCGAGGTCCGCGGACCCGCCCCACAGCTCCGGCAGCACGGGCGCGAGCGCGTTGAGGACCTTGTGCGAGGCCTTGCGGGTGGCGACACCGGCCTCATCGGGCTCCCAGGCGGGCAGCTCCGCGTCCCAGCCGTCAGGCAGTTCCGCGGCGCACAGCCGGTCGAACAGGGCTTTGCGCTGCGGCTCGCGCGCCGCCCAGGCGTCGAAATCCGCTTGCCAGGCCGCGTGCGCCTCGGCACCGCGGTCGCGCACCAGGCGGGCGTGCTTGAGCACCTCGTCCTCGACGGCGAAGTGCTGTGCGGGGTCGAAACCGAGGGCCTTCTTCACCCCGGCGACCTCGTCCTCGCCGATGGCGGCGCCGTGGATCGCCCCGGTGTTCATCTTGTTCGGCGCCGGGTAGCCGATGATGGTGCGCATGACGATCATCGAGGGGCGGTCCGTGACAGCCTTGGCCTCCTCGGCCGCTGCGAGGATCCCCGCGACGTTCTCGCCGCCCTCGACGCGCTGCACGTGCCACCCGTACGCCTCGTAGCGGGCCGCGACGTCCTCGCCGAAGGCGATGGCGGTGTCGTCCTCGATGGAGATCTCGTTGTCGTCGTAGAAGACGATCAGATTGCCCAGCTGCTGCGTACCGGCCAGCGAGGACGCCTCGGAGGTGACGCCCTCCTGCAGGTCGCCGTCGGAGGCGATGACCCAGATGCGGTGGTCGAACGGGCTCTCGCCCTGCGCGGCGTCCGGATCGAACAGGCCCCGCTCGCGGCGCGCGGCCATGGCCATGCCCACCGCGGACGCCAGCCCCTGCCCCAACGGGCCGGTGGTGATCTCCACGCCGGTGGTGTGCCCGTGCTCCGGATGGCCCGGGGTGAGGCTGCCCCACTGGCGCAGCGCCTCGAGGTCGGACAGCTCCAGTCCGTAGCCGGACAGGTACAGCTGGATGTACTGGGTGAGGCTGCTGTGGCCGCAGGACAGGACGAAGCGGTCGCGGCCCGCCCAGTCGGCGTCGGAGGGGTCGTGCCGCATGATGCGCTGGTAGAGCGCGTACGCCAGCGGCGCCAGGCTCATCGCCGTTCCGGGGTGCCCGTTGCCGGTCTTCTGGACGGCGTCGACGGCCAGCACACGCGCGGTGTCCACGGCCTTCTCGTCGAGTTCGGACCAATCCTCCGGGAGGACGGGGGCGGTGAGGGCGCGGATCTCATCTGTGACCGACACGTGCGGATGACTCCTGGGTTCTCGGACGGATTCTCGGCAGGCCAGCGTGGGGCCGCGTGACCGTGGGCCGAGGAGATCGGCCCTCTCCACCACACTAGTGTGCGCGCCACCGCCGGTCGATCCCGACTTCCGCTGCCGCCGGCGCGCGTCCCGGGCCGACAGGTCTCACCCCGCCCCGGGATCGCCGGGCAGACCCTGGTCCGCGCGGACCCCCGGGGGCCGGACGGATGTGATCCCGCGCTCGTATGCACCCGCGAGTTTCCGTCGCAGGACACAAGCACTACCATGCTGTGTAGTAGATGTGCGTCGGAGCATGACCTGCAGCGAGGGACCGTCGGGGACCGCATTGCAGGGTCCGCCGCGGCGCACGAGGCCCGACCAGTACAGCCAGTACGACAGGAACCGGTGCCCTGCTCGAGCGGGGCACCGGCCGTGCAGTGAAGACCGGCGGCCGGCCCACCGGCATCATGTGACGGCGTTGCCCGCCGCACCTCAGTCAGGCCGGGCGAGAGCACTAGGAGAACGTGTGCGGATAGCGCAGCAGGCCCACGGTCGCGACAACGCCGGCGTCCGGGACGGTCAACCGTCGACCGCCGGCACAGCCGGGCCGCGCGGTGCGCTGGACTCCGCTCCCCGGAGCCTGAAGGATCGGTCCGCACGTGTGCGGACGGTCATCGGCGCCTATGTCGCCCTGACCAAGCCGCGCATCATCGAACTGCTGCTGGTGGCGACCATCCCGGCGATGCTCCTCGCGGACCGGGGCGGGCTCGACGCCCACGACGTGCTGCTGATCCTGACGACGCTGTTCGGCGGCTTCCTCGGCGCCGCCAGCGCCAACGCGCTCAACTGCGTGGTCGACGCGGACATCGACAAGGTCATGAAGCGCACCCGCAAACGGCCGCTGGCCGCGGACACCGTGACGACGCGGCAGGCGCTCGTGTTCGGTCTGACCCTGGGCACCGCGTCCTTCCTGTGGCTGTGGCTGATGACGAACCTGCTTTCGGGTCTGCTGATCGTCGCCACCATCGCCTTCTACGTCCTCGTCTACACCAAGATCCTCAAGCGGCGCACCCCTCAGAACGTCGTGTGGGGCGGAGCCGCCGGGTGCATGCCGGTGATGATCGGATGGTCCGCCGTCACCGGCACCATCGGCTGGCAGGCCGTGGTGATGTTCCTGATCATCTTCTTCTGGACTCCGCCGCACACGTGGGCCCTGGGCATGCGTTACCGCGAGGACTACGAGGCCGCAGGGGTGCCGATGCTGCCGGTGGTCGCGGCCCCCGCGGTGGTCACCTGGCGCATCGTCCTCTACACGATCGCCACGGTGCTCGTGACGTTCGCACTGATCCCTGCGGCCGGACTGCTCTACGCCGTCGGCGCGGCGGTGATCGGCGCCTGGTTCCTGGCGATGGCCGTCCGTCTGCACCTCGGCGTCAAGGCGGGCGCCGAGGTCAAGCCCCTGAAACTGTTCATCCTGTCGAACAACTACCTGGCGGCGGTGTTCCTCGTCCTGGCAGTGGACTCGATCCTGGATCTGCCCACCGTCGCATCGCTGGTGTCCTGACCGCCCGCTGCGCGGCAGTCCCCGCGCGGCCGCCCTCCAGGACGACCGCGCCCCCGGTGCCGGTTCATCCCGGCATGAGGACGATCGACCCGGTCGTACGGCGGCCCTCGAGGTCGGTGTGCGCCTGCGCCGCGTCGTCGAGCGCATAGCGCGCACCGACACGGACGCGCAGCCCACCGTCGGCGATCGCGGCGAAGACGGCACCCGCGCGCCAATCCAGCTCCGATCTGTCGGCCACGTGGTGGGCGAGCGTCGGTCGCGTGAGGAACACCGACCCCGCGCGGTTGAGCCGTTGCGGGTCGACCGGCGGCACCGGGCCGCTGGCGGCGCCGAACAGGGCGAGTGTCCCGCGGGTGCGTACGCATTCGAGGCTCTGGTCGAAGGTGGAGCGGCCCACACCGTCGTACACCGCGTCCGCCCCGGCGCCGTCGGTGAGCTCGCGCACCTCGTCGACCAGGTCCGGCCCGTAGCGGAGGACGTGCGCGGCGCCCGCCCCGCGGGCCAGTTCCTCCTTGGCGTCCGTGGACACCGTGGAGATCACACGGATCCCGCGGGCGGCGGCCAGCTGGGTGAGCAGCAGGCCCACGCCGCCGGCACCCGCGTGCAGCAGGACCGTGTCGCCGCGACGGGCGGGATAGGTGGACGTGATCAGGTAGTGCGCGGTCATGCCCTGCAGGAGAGCGGAGGCGGCCACCGCCTCGTCCACGCCGGAGGGGACGTGCACGGCGACGTCGGCGGGGACCACGGTCTGCTGGGCGTAGGTCCCGGATCCGCTGGCCCAGGCGACCCTGTCACCGACGGAGAAGCCGTGCACCTCGGTGCCCACGGCGGTCACCCGGCCCGCCCCCTCGATGCCGGGGACGAAGGGGAGGGGCTGCGGGTAGGTGCCCGTACGGTAATAGGTGTCGATGTAGTTGACGCCCACCGCCTCCACGGTCACCGCCAGGTCCGCCGGGCCGGGCTCCGGTGTTGCCAGGTCGGCGGGGCGCAGGACCTCCGGCCCCCCGTACTCGAGGATCTCGATCGCACGCATGATGCCGTTCTACACCTTGTGCGGGCCGGCGGGGGACCGGCCGGTAGGCTCAGCGCCATGGACGATCAGGTGGCCAAGTCAATCCGACGGTTCATCGCAGCGCACGGCGG
>CAYVJJ010000218.1:0-4829 GCA_964451655.1 uncultured Mycobacteriaceae bacterium
GCCGCCGCCGCGGGGGAGAGCATGCACGGCGCCCTCGCCCAAGGGGGAGCTCCAGGTGGTGTAGTAGACGGTCTCGCCGGCGGCGGCGACGGCGAGCGGGCGGTCCGCGGCGGGGAAGCGGCGGACGGGCGGGTCCGCGTGCGGCGCGGGGGCGGCGCCGTCAGGGCAGGCGACCACGATGTCCGCGCCGGTGAAATCGGCGACGTGCAAGGTGGGCCGGCGGTTCAGCGGCGGGGTGGCGGACCCCGCCGACGACGCGGCTATCGATGGGAGGCTCATGAGGTACTCCGGTTGACTGGAACTGGTTCGACTACGACGTTAGGGCGTCAGCGCAGAAAAAGTATCCGCCAAATGACGTATTTTTGCCCAGTCCACATAACGATGCCATAACACAACCAGGTGAAAAGGGGTATTGCCGCCGAACCCGTGTCAGTCGATCAGCTGACGTACGTACACAGTCAAGCGCTGCGCTATCCGATCGTGGGTGCGACGATCCATTCCGGCGCGCAGCAGAGCGCCGGCCCACAGCACCTCGAGCGTCTCGAGCTGTTCGGGGTCCGCGGCGGCCTCCGGGTCCTCGGCCTCCGGGACCAGGGCGCGGGCGATGCGCGCGCGGATGTTCAGCGCGATCCGCACCCGCAGCCGCGCCACCTCGGGATCCTCGCCGAGCAGGGCGGCGGTGATGCCCGCGGCGAACTCGGGCTCGTCGGCCGCCAACAGGGCCACGTCGTAGAGCACGGCCGCGACGCGCTCCGCCGGGGTGCCGGTAGTGCGGCTCGGGCCGAACCGGTCGGGCAGTGCGGTGAGGCGGCGCCAGAAGACCTCGGCCAGCAGGTGGCTCTTCGAGGAGAAGTAGGTGTAGGCCGTGGCGGGCGCGACGCCCGCCTCGGCGGCGACGAGGCGGACCGTCAGGCGCGCGTGCCCGCGCTCGCGCAGCACCACGACGGCCGCGTCCGTGAGACTCGCGACGGTCCCGGCCTGGTGCGCCGTGAGCCGGCGGCGCGTGGACTCGAACTCGTCGGCGGACATGGAACGAGACGCTACCGGACCTGCGCGGACCCGGCGGCGCCGAGATCGCGTCGGTGGTGCTGTGCCACGATGTGCGGTGTCCGACGCGGCGGGATATGTGCGGTGTCCGACGAGGCGGAAGACGTCCGGCACCCGCACGGGCGGAATACGGCGGCAGGGGATCGACGATGACCAACGCAGACGGCGCGACCGGAACCGGAGGCGCGGGGACCGCCGCCGTCCCCCCCGACGGGATCCTGGAACTGGCTGAGGCCACTCCCGGCTTCATGCCGCTCGACGAGGGTCGCGCGCTGTACGCCGCGGCGCGCCGGTACCTCGACGGGCGGGGCGACGGTGCTCCAGGCCCGGCGGGGGTGCCGGCCGTCGGCGTGGAGATCGGCACCTACTGCGGGCGCTCGACGGTCCTGCTGGGCGCCGCCGCGCGGGAGGCCGGCGCGACGCTGCTGACCGTGGACCACCACCGCGGTTCCGAGGAGCACCAGCCGGGCTGGGAGTACCACGACGCGTCGCTGGTGGATCCGCACTCGGGGCGCCTCGACACCGCGGGGCGGCTGCGGCGCACGCTCCACGACGCGGGCCTCGAGGACACGGTCGTCACCGTGATCGGGCGGTCCGGGCAGGTGAGCGGCCTGTGGCGCACGCCCCTGGACCTGCTGTTCATCGACGGCGGGCACTCGATGGAGGCGGCGCAGGCGGACTTCGACGGCTGGGCGCCCCAAGTGCGCACCGGCGGGGCACTGCTTATCCACGATGTGTTCCCGGACCCGGCCGACGGGGGACGCCCGCCCTACGAGATCTACCGCCAGGCGCTCGATTCCGGCGAGTTCGCCGAGCGCTCCGTCACCGGATCGTTGCGCGTGCTCGAGCGGGTGCGGCCGGCCTGACCCCGGGATCGGCACGACCGCGGGCGGTCGCTATCAGCCCGCGGCGTCGGCGAAGAGTTCCGACGCGCCGGTAGCCCCGGACACGGCGTCCGCCGCCAGCAGCACCGCCGCCGAGGTCCACGAGCTGACCTCCACCGGCCAACGCTTGCCGTCCGCGAACACCAGGCCGGTCCAGTAGGTGCCGTCGGGGTCGCGCAGGTGCTGCATCGCCGCCAATTGCTCGACGGCCGCGTCCGTCTCGCCGAGCGCCGCGAGCGTCAGCGCAAGTTCGCAGGTCTCCGCTCCTGTCACCCACGGCTTGTGGTCGACGCACCGGATGCCCAGCCCCGGCACGACGAAGTCGTCCCACCGGAGCTCGATGCGCTCGCGGGCGTCCGCGCCCTGCAGCGCGCCGCCCAGGACGGGGTAGTACCAGTCCATCGAGTACTCGGGTTTGGGGGTGAACGCGTGCGGGCGCAACCCCAGGGCGTGCTCGGTGACGGCGCGGCGCAGCCCCTCCCTGGCCGGCCCCCACCCGGGGCGCGGGCGGTCCAGGGCGTCGGCCAGCCGGATCCCGCAGTGCAGGCTCAGGTGGATGCTCGAACTGCCCGTGAGCAGCGCCTCTTTCAGGACGCGGCCGCGCTGGTCGCAGGCCCACCACACCTCGCCTCCGGGCGCCTGCATCGACACCGCCAGGTCCAGGGCGCGGCGCACTGTCGGCCACATCCGGGCGGCGAAGGGCCGGTCGCCGGTCACCTGCAGGTGATGCCACACGCCCACGGCGATGTAGGCGCAGAAGTTCACGTCGGCGGACGGGTCCTCCACCCGGTGCCCGCGCACCCGCAGCGGCCAGGAGCCGTCGGCGCGCTGCGTGCGGGCGGACCAGGCGTAGGCGGCCTCGGCCTCCGCGATCCGGCCCGCTACGGACAGGCCCATGGCGGATTCGACGTGATCCCAGGGGTCGGTGTGCCCGCCGGGGAACCAGGGGATCTGCCCGGACGGCTCCTGCATCCGGGCGATCGCCGCCCCCGTCGCCCGGGCCTGCCCGGCGGTGAGGACTCCCGGAACGTGCGGGACGGGCGGGACGCCGGATTCTGCGGGGGCGGCGGAGCCGCGGGGGACCCCCGGAGGCCCTCCGGTCCCGGTGGTACCCGGAGAGCGGCCGTCGGGGCGTTCGGGTGCGGGGGCGGTCCGGGACGGTTCAGGGCGCGGCAACGGTGACCTCGGCCTTCTCCAGATACAGCGCCACCGATTTGCCGATCAGCGGGTTCAGCGCCCGGTCGAGCAGCCGGGTCAGCGGCGGTGCCGACATCATGTCCCACACCAGGAGCCGATGGTATCCGCGCACCAGCGGATGGTCGGTGTTGTCCACTCCCACCGCGCATTTGATCCACCAGAACGGCACGTGCAGCGCATGGGCGTGGTCGCGGTGGGTGACGGTCAGGCCCGCGCGGGTGAGCTTGGCCGCCAGGTCGTCCGCCCGGTAGATGCGCACGTGCCCGCCCTCGACCTCGTGGTACGCGTCCGACAGGGCCCAGCAGAGCTTCTCCGGCAGCCACCGTGGGACGCTCACCGCCGCGACGCCTCCGGGCTTGAGGATGCGCACCGCCTCCGCGATGGCGCGCTCGTCCTCGGGGATGTGCTCGAGGATCTCGGAGAGCACGACGATGTCGAAGCTCTCGTCCGGGAACGGCAGTGCCAGCGCGTCCCCCACCTCGACGCGGGCGGCGGCGCCCTCGGGTACGTCGCCCTCGGCACGCAGGGCCGCGAACATCGTCTCCACCTCGGCCATGTCATCGGCGTTCTGGTCGAAGGCGGTGACGTCCGCGCCGCGCCGCAGCAGCTCGTAGGCGTGCCGGCCGTTGCCGGAGCCGATGTCGATGGCGCGGTCGCCGGGCCGCACGCCCAGCCGGTCGAAATCGAAGGTCAGCATCGCTCCTCCTCGTACCCGGCCGGCGCGGAGCGGGCCCGGATGGCGTCCTCGTATTTCTCGACGGTCTTGGCGGCCACCGATTCCCAGCTGAACTCCCGCAGGGCGCGGGCGCGGCCCGCGGCGCCCATCGCGCGCCGCCGCCCGTCGTCGTCGAACAGTTCTCCGATCGCGGAGACCAGTGCGCCCGCGTCGCCCGGCGGCACCAGCGTGGCGGCCGCGCCGTCGGTGCCGGCCACCTCGGGGATCGCGCCCGCCGCGCTGGCCACGAGCGCGGTGCCGCAGGACATCGCTTCGACCGCCGGCAGCGAGAACCCCTCGTACAGCGACGGCACACACGCCACGTCGGCGCCCGCCAGCAGCGCGGCGAGGTCGGCGTCGTCGATGCCGGAGTGGACGTCCACGATGTCGCGCACCGACAGCCGGTCCATCAGCCGCTCGGTGGCGCCGCCCGGGGTCAGCCGCGACACCAGGTCGAGGCGCACGTCGTGTTCGGTGCGCAGCTTCGCGACGGCCTCCAGGAGGGTGCCGACGCCCTTGAGGGGCATGTCCGCGCTGGCCACGCACGCGATGCGCAGTGGCGCGCTCGGCCCGGCGCAGGGCCCGCCGGCATCGGTCCCGGCGCCGTCCGGACCTGCGCCCGGGCCGGACGCGGCGGTGGGCGCGAACAGGTCGGTGTCCACTCCCAGCGGGATCGTGTGCAGGCGGCCGTCGGGGATGTCGAACGCGTCGGCGATGTCGGCCTCGGAGGAGCGCGACACCGTCAGCAGGGTGGGGATGCGGCGGGCCACGCGCCCCTGCATGGTCAGGAACCCGTACCACCGGCGCAGCGTGAGCTTGCGGCGCAGGCCCGCGGCGGCGAGGTCCAGGTCGCGGTCGCGGGTGATCGGGTGGTGGACGGTGGCCACCACCGGGAGGCCGGCGCGCTGCATCTGCAGCAGTCCGTAGCCCAGGCACTGGTTGTCGTGCACCACGTCGAACTCGCCGGCCCGCCGCGCCAGGATCCG
>CAYVJJ010000219.1:0-4803 GCA_964451655.1 uncultured Mycobacteriaceae bacterium
CCCCGTCGGCCATCACGTAGTCCTTGCCCTCCATGCGCACCTTGCCGGCGGCCTTCGCGGCGGCCATGGACCCGGCCGCGTCGAGGTCGGAGAAGGACACGATCTCGGCCTTGATGAAGCCCTTCTCGAAGTCGGTGTGGATGACGCCGGCGGCTTTGGGGGCCGTGTCGCCCTTGCGGATGGTCCACGCGCGCGATTCCTTCGGCCCCGCGGTGAGGTAGGTCTGCAGGCCCAGGGTGTGGAAGCCGGCGCGGGCCAGCGAGTCCAGGCCCGGCTCCGTCTGCCCCACCGATTCGAGCAGCTCCAGCGCGTCCTCGGCGTCGAGTTCCAGCAGCTCTGACTCCACTTTGGCGTCCAGGAACACCGCGTCTGCGGGGGCGACGGCCTTGCGCAGCTCCGCCTTGCGGTCCTCGTCCGTCAGCACGCCCTCGTCGGAGTTGAACACGTACAGGAACGGTTTGGTGGTCATCAGGTGCAGTTCGCGCAGGGCGCCGAAGTCCACCTCGTCCTGGGCGGAGAACAGGGTGCGGCCGGCGTCGAGGATCTCCTGCGCCTTCTTCGCCGCGGCCACCACCTCGGCGAGGTCCTTGTTCTTGCGCGCATCCTTCTCCAGCCGCGGCAGCGCCTTCTCGAGCGTCTGGATGTCCGCGAGGATCAGCTCGGTCTCGATGATCTGGATGTCCGCGAGCGGGTCCACCTTGCCGTCGACGTGCACCACGTCGTCGTCGTCGAACACCCGGACCACCTGGCAGATGGCGTCGGCCTCGCGGATGTTGGCCAGGAACTGGTTGCCCATGCCCTCGCCCTCGGAGGCGCCTTTGACGATGCCCGCGATGTCGACGAACGACACGGTGGCCGGCAGGATCCGCTCCGAAGAGAAGATCTCCGCGAGCCGGTTCAGCCGCGGGTCCGGCAGCTCGACGACGCCCACGTTGGGCTCGATGGTGGCGAACGGGTAGTTCGCCGACAGCACGTCGTTGCGGGTAAGGGCGTTGAACAGCGTGGACTTGCCGACGTTGGGCAGGCCGACGATTCCGAGGGTCAGACTCACGGTCTCCAGAGTCTACGTGGTGGCCCGCGGCCGCTCCGCGCCCCCGAGTCGCCGCCCCAATTCCTCCAGCCCGGCGCGCGGACCGAGCGCGGTGACGGTGTCCCCCGCCGCGAGCGGGCCCGCCTCCGCCGGGGCCACGGCGGTGCCGGCGCGCAGGACGGACAGCACGATCACCCGGTCCGGCAGCGAGGGGCCGCTCGCCGGGCTCCCCGCCAGGGGTGCCTCGCGGTCGACGGCGAAGTTCGCGACGTCGGCGGACTCGGCGAGCCCGCGGAACCGTTCGGCGTCGGCGACCAGCGCGGCGCGGTACCCCCGGACGATGTCCCGGGTGGTGACGACGCCGCGCACCCTCCGTTGCGCATCGACCACCGTGATCCACTGCCCCACGCCCGCCGGCGGGACGGCCCGCACCGCCTCGTCGACGTGCGCGGTCAGCGGCACCGTCGGCGCCGAGCGGTCCAGGACCGCCGGCCGCGCACGGACGCCCGCACCCGCGTCGGCAGCGTCGCCGGTGCCCTCCGGCGCGGACAGCACGCCGACGAAGCGCCCGTACGCGTCCACGACCGGCGCGGACCCGACACCCGCGTTCCGCAGCCGCTCCACCGACGCCGCCCGGTCAAGGTCCACCCGCAGCAGTACCGGCGGCGCCGACATCGTCTCCGCCACCGTCACGCGGTCCAGCAGCGGCAGCGCCGAACCCACGCGCGCGGCGTACTCGGATTCCCGGCTGTCGATCTGTTCGCTGTAGATGGTGTCCCCCGTCTGCCGGACGATGAGGTACGCGAGCCCCACGGCCAGCATCGCCGGGACCATCACCGTGTAGCTGCCGGTCATCTCGCCCACCATCAGCATCACCGCCAGCGGCACCCGCGCGATGCTGCCGAAGCACGCCATCATCCCCACCACCACGAACACCGCGGGGTTCCCGGGCACCGACGGCGCGCCGAGGGTCTCCAGCACCCGCCACACCGCCGCACCCGTGAACGCGCCGATGACCATCCCGGGGCCGAAGATGCCGCCCGATCCGCCCGTGCCGATCGACAGTGATGTGGCCAGGATCTTCGCCGCGGGCAGCACCAGCACCAGCCACAGCGGGATGGTCATGAGGCTGTCGCGGTCCAGCGCTGCCTGCGCCCACCCGTAACCGCTGCCCAGCACCTGCGGTGCCGCCAGCGCCAGCAGCCCCACCAGCACTCCGCCGGCCGTCGCCTTGGCGATGCGGGGCGCCCGGCCGGTTCCGGGGATGCGCTTGGTCATCCGGGTCACGGCGTAGAAGCAGCGGCTGTAGGCGATCCCGACGATCCCGGCCACGACGCCGATCACCGCGAACCACACCAGGTGCACCGCGTTGTCGAACACGTACCCCTGCGTGGCGTAGCCGAACAGAGGGTGGAAACCGTCCACCGCCCCGAACACCGCGTACGCGGTCACCGAGGTGATGAACCCCGGGATGAGGACGCGCGCGTCGATGTCGTTCTTATAGGCGATCGAGGACGCCAGCACGGCCCCGCCCAGGGGCGCCCCGAAGATCGCGCCGATCCCGGAACCGACACCCACCGCGACCGCGGTCCTGCCGTCGGCCGCGCGCAGGTCCAGCACCCTCGCGGCCGCCGAGGCGAACCCCGCCGAGATCTGCGCGGTCGGTCCTTCCCGTCCGCCCGAGCCGCCGGAGCCGATCGTCAGCGCGGAGGCGATGATCTTGACCACGACGGCCCGCACGGCGATCTCGCGGGGATTCCGGTGGATCGCGGCGATCGCCGCGTCCGTGCCGTGGCCTTCGGCCTCCGGTGCGAACGTGAACACGAGCAGGCCCGACGCCAACGCGCCTCCCCCCACCACCAGCGGGATCGCCCAGGGCCGCGAGAAGTCCGAGAACACCAGGGCCGAGGTGCTTCCGCCGCCCTCCCCCGACGGACGCGGCGGGGTGTACCCGCCGAGGTCCACCAACAGCCATTCGGTGGCGTGCGTGAGCATCCAGTAGAACACCACCGCCCCGAGGCCCGCGACCACGCCGATGAGGACTCCCAGTATGAGCCACCTCTGCAGATACGAGGCGGCACCCAGCCGGTGGCCGGCACCGCTGCCGCCCCTCCGCGCGGCCGTACGCAGGGATTCCACTCGAGCGTCCACGGACTCACCGTAGTCTTCTCCGGCCCGCGGATCCCCGGACACCTGCGAACCGTCGTACCGCGTGGGAATGTGGACGGCGACGTCGTTCTTGCGAGGAGGTACCGGATGTTCCGGTGGTTGGCCGTGGCCGGGTTGTGGATCGTCGGAGGGCTCAGCCTGCTGCTGGTGTTCCTCGTGTCGGTCTGGTGGCTGTTCCTCACGGTGCCGCTGCTCGCGCTGGCCGCGCTCGGCCTCTGGGATCTGCTGCAGACCTCCCACAGCGTCCTGCGCAACTACCCCGTGATCGGCCACGCCCGCTACATGCTCGAGTCGATCCGGCCGGAGATCCAGCAGTACTTCATCGAGCGCAACACCGACGGCACGCCGTTCGACCGGGAGACCCGCGACACCGTCTATCAGCGCGCCAAGGGCACCAAGGACGTCGAACCGTTCGGGACCGAGCGCAACGTCAACTCCATCGGCTACGAGTTCGTCCGCCACTCGATCGCCGCACGCACCGCACCCGAGAACACCCCCACCGTGCGTATCGGCGGACCGGACTGCACGCACCCCTACGACATGGCGCTCTACAACGTTTCGGCGATGAGCTTCGGCGCCCTGTCCGCCAATGCCGTCCTGGCGCTCAACGGGGGCGCGGCGCGCGGCGGGTTCGCCCAGGACACCGGCGAGGGCGGCATCAGCCCGTACCACCTCAAGCCCGGGGGCGACCTGATCTGGGAGTTCGGTTCCGGCTATTTCGGCTGCCGCACGCACGACGGCCGATTCGACCCCGACCAGTTCGCCACCAAAGCGCAGCTGCCGCAGGTCAAGTGCATCTCGATCAAGCTGTCGCAGGGGGCCAAGCCGGGCCTCGGCGGCGTGCTTCCGGCGCCCAAGGTCTCCGAGGAGATCGCGCGGACTCGCGGCGTGCCGGTGGGACAGACGGTCATCTCGCCGCCGTCGCACTCGGCGTTCGGCACCCCGACGGAGCTGTGCGGGTTCATCGCCGAGCTGCGGCGTCTGTCCGGCGGCAAGCCGGTGGGCTTCAAGCTGTGCGTCGGTTCGCGCCGCGAGTTCCTCGGCATCTGCAAGGCCATGCTGGAGACCGGCATCACCCCGGATTTCATCATCGTCGACGGTGCCGAGGGCGGCACGGGCGCCGCGCCCGTGGAATTCGAGGACCACGTGGGCATGCCGCTGACCGACGGGCTCATCACCGTGCAGAACGCGCTGGTCGGCACCGGCCTGCGCGACAGGATCCGTCTGGGCGCGTCCGGCAAGGTGGCGTCCGGCATAGACATCGTCAAGCGGGTCATCCAGGGCGCCGACTTCACACTGGCGGCGCGCGCGATGATGTTCGCCGTCGGGTGCATCCAGGCGCAGGCCTGCCACACCAACCGCTGCCCCGTGGGGGTCACCACCCAGGATCCGAAGCGTTTCCGGGCGCTCGACGTGCCGGACAAGACGACGCGCGTATACAACCTGCAGCGCAACGTCGTCAACAACGCCAAGCAGATCGTCGCCTCGATGGGACTCGACGGGTTCGACCAACTGGAGCCGTCGATGCTGGTCCGCCGCGTGCAGGTGCACCAGACCCTCACCTACGGCGAGCTGTACGAGTGGCTGCGCCCGCAGCAGTTGCT
>CAYVJJ010000220.1:0-4792 GCA_964451655.1 uncultured Mycobacteriaceae bacterium
GATCGTTGATGGTCGCTGAAGGGTGCATGCGATCGAGGAACGTGAACCCTGCAGAAAGCGTATCCACCGAATGTCATGCAATCGTTGTACAAAGTACATCGAGTGAAGACGGTTTCCGGGCGTGGGTTCGTGCAGTATTCCGACGGTCGGGTAGGAGCGAAAAGAGAACCGGGTGCCGTCGTGGCCCCGGCGCCCGGCCAGGGGTCAGAGTGTCGTGCGCGCCGAAGTCGGTGCAGGAATTGTCTCGGCACCCGGGGGCGGAGCACAGAGGATCTACTTGCCCGGCTCGTCCTCGCGTGGGCGGAGCTTGGCCCAGACGCGTGCCAAGTCCTGCAGGTCGTCATCATCGAGCGGGTCGAAAAAGAGGCGACGCAGGTCCGCATGCTGCCGTCGCCATGCCTTGCGCAACACCGACCGGCCATCCGGGGTCAGCACCGCGACGAAGCCGCGCTTGTCATCCGCGGCCGGGGTGCGTTCGATGAGGCCGCGGCGCTCAAGCCTGTCCGCCAATCGGGTGAAACCACCGGTCGACATCAGGCGCTGCCTGGCCAGGTCCGACATGCGCATGCCGTGGCGTCCGGCCTGGCCCAGTAACGCCAGGACGCTGTACTCAGCCATGCTGACGTTCAGTGCGCGCAGGCCCGCCTCAACCTCTGCCCATATCCGCTCGTGTGCGTAGAGAAAGCCCTGCCACGCCTCGTTCTCCAGTGCAGTCAGGCGCGGTGCATTCATGGCCTGAGACTACCGCGGAACATGCCTGCGCAGACAACGAGGAATATCTGTCTGCGCAGACAGTGTTCTGGGTAGTGACACGGCCGTAAGGCGTGGTCGAACCCGACGAAGGAGATCGAAAATCCCACCCGGCAACACAGGGCGCCGACCTACGGCCCCTGAGACCGCGGGCTCTCAGCCCCCCCATGAAAGAGGTAGATCATGCATGGCACCGACTTCACCGACCGTGATCGGACGGTCGACGCCCCAGAGCGGCCCGCGTTCGAGTTCGGGCACATGACATTCGTCGAACTCACCGCCGACCCCGCCACCGGCGCGATCCCGTCGCCACGCCAGAGGGCCCGCGACACGATCGAGCAGGCCCGCGTCGCGGACCAGGCCGGCCTCGATCTCTTCGCCGTCGGCGAGCATCACCGCACCGACTTCATAGGCTCGGCCCCGCCGATGGTCCTCGCGGCGGCCGCCGAGGCGACCGAGAAAATCCGCCTGACCAGCGGAGTCACCGTCCTCAGCTCGGACGATCCGGTCCGCGTGTGGGAGCAGTTCGCCACGCTCGACCAGTTCTCCGGCGGCCGCGCCGAGATCATCGCCGGCCGAGGGTCCTATACGGAATCGTTTCCGCTGTTCGGCTACGACCTGGCCGACTACGCCGACCTCTTCCGCGAGAAGCTCGACCTGCTGCTCCGGATCCGGTCCCGAAACCCGATCACCTGGCATGGAACGCTCAGGCCCGACCTCGACGACGCCGACATCGGGCCGCGCGCCGTCCAGGACCCGCTGCCGATCTGGGTCGGCGTCGGCGGCACGCCGGCTTCGGCGATCAGCACCGGACGGCTCGGCCTTCCCATTGCGCTCGCTCTGCTGCTCGGCCCGATCACGTACCACGAGCGGACCATCGATCTTTACCGGGAAGCCGCCGCACAGGCCGGCCACGATCCGGCGGCCTTGCGCGCGAGCATCAATCTGCACGGCTATGTCGGCCGCACCAGCCAGGGCGCGCGCGATGTGATGTACCCGTACTTCGCCCGGGGGATGATGGACAACAACCATCAGCGCGGCCGCGGATTCACCATGCCCAGGGCGGCATTCGACGCACAAACCTCACCCGGCGCGGGGCTTGTCGTCGGCAGTCCGCAGGAGGTGATCGACAAGCTGCTGACCTACCACGAGATCTACGGGCTGGATCGAGCGTTGATACAGATCGGCTTCGGCGGCATGCCGCAGCGGGACGTGCTGGAGGCCATCGAGTTGCTCGGTACCGAGGTTGCGCCCGTAGTCCGCCGGGAGGTCGCAGCGCGACAGAGCAAGGAGAAGGCGGCATGAACACCGAAATCGCAAGCGTGACGACGACTTCCGTCAATACTCCCGGCGAGGCTGCGCCCGGGCGCGTGCTCCGCGTCGTCGTGGTCAACGGCAGCCCCAGTGAAAAATCCAAAACCATGGGGTTGATCGACGTGGTGCTGGAGACGCTTGCGCAGAGGCTCGCCGAGTACTCGATCGGAATCGAGGAGAGCCGCGTCGACGTTTACCGTATCGGCCCGGCCTTCACCGGTGCTCTCGAGCGTGAGGGTATCGCGCCCGAAGTCGAGAACACCTTGCGACAGGTGGAGGAGGCCGATCTGCTGATCGCTGCCACGCCTGTGTTCCGCGGCTCATACTCCGGCCTGTTCAAGCACTTTTTCGACCTGGTCGACCAGTATGCGCTCGCGAACAAGCCGGTGCTCCTCGCCGCCACGGGGGGCAGCGAGCATCACGCGCTGGTTCTCGAGCACGCGTTGCGACCGCTGTTCGGGTTCTTTCAGGCGTTGACCGTGCCTGTCGCGGTCTACGCGTCCTCCGGCGACTTCGACGGCACGATCCTGCTCACCCCACGGGTCTACGGGCGCATCGAGATGGCGATCAACGATGTTGCACGGCTGCTCGCAGACCGAGCCCGGCAGCCTTCCGCGGTCGCGGACGCGTGAAGCGGGCATCAGGGACGCCGGCCGCGGCAAGCGAAGCGCGGTTGCCCCGCGTCGGTCGTCCTGGCCGTGTCGAGCATGGGTTCGGCACGGCCAGGACGCTGTCGTGGACCGGCGACTCCTGAAAGTCGCTCAGCCTGCGGCCTCGGCCTCCTGCTTGATGCGCTGGAGGGTCGCATCCATACCGGCGGCCAGGTTCTTCTCGAACGGCTCGGTGCCGCCCATGAAGTACTTGACCAGGAACTGCGAGACCTTGGACGTACCTTCGGGGGTCTGGCGGCGCTCGGTGACGGTGGTGGTGTGTCCGTCGCTGGTCAGGTCGTAGGACCAGATGGTGCGGTTCTCGTTGACGCGGAACGCGATCTGCTTGTTCGGTTCGTAGCGCACCACCTTCGAAGTGGTGGGCCACACGCGCCACCCGGACTTGTTGAGGTTGAACGTCTTGGCGCCCACACCCGTCGGGCCGGACACGCGCATCATGCGGGTCATCGGGCTCCACTCGCCCATCCGCTTGAGGTCCGAGACGATCTGCCACACCTTCTCCACCGGGGCGTCGACGGTGATGGTGGCCTTGAGCTCGTCGGTCACGGGTGCTCCGTTCTGTCGTGTGGGATCAGCCTGCGCGTACAGGGGAGGGCGCGCTCCGCGCTCGGCTCCATGGCAGGCGGAGATATCTGCAACCCCTTGTTCACAGTCAGTTGGCAGCGTAGCGGGTGGCGCGGGTCCCGGCTAGTGGCACCGCCCACATTTCCGCGTCGTTCCTGCCGGTAGACCGGCAGTAACGCTGCTGGAGCGCCGTCGGCGCAATGGCGCAGCCTGACTGGAGGGGCCATGGAGAAGGTCGTCTACGCGCTGTGGCGCGACGATTACGGGGTGGGGATGCAGGGTATCGCCGAACCCGGCTACGTTGACCCGCCGCGCGACGCGTTCGCGGCGGCGTTGCGCGGGCCGGCGGCCGAATGCCTCCGGAAGGCGGGAGCGCGCGGTGTTCAGCTGTGCGTCGACGACGGCGACGTGGCCGACGCGTCGCTACGGCTGACGACCTTCGATCGCCCCATCGCCGGTTTCGTGGCGGTGTGGCTGGACCGGTGCCAGGGCCCCGAGCGCAACGCGGTCGAGCGGATCCTGCGCGGGCACGCAGACCGACTCGCAGGCTGGCTGGTCGCCGAGTCGGTGCCGGTGGCGATGCCGTCGCCGAGCGATACCGATGCGCGTGTGCGCGGGTTCACGGGGGTGGCGCTGCTGCGGCGGCCGGAGGGCATGGACCGCGAGCACTGGCGCTCGCGTTGGCAGGACCACCACACGCAGGTGGCCATCGACGTGCAGGGGACCTTCGGCTACGTCCAGAACCTGGTGGTGCGGCCGGTGACGCCCGATGCGCCGGAGATCGCGGCGATCGTCGAGGAACAGTTCCCCGACGCGGCCAAGACCGACATCTACGCCTTCTACGGCGTGGACCGGACCCGCGAGGACGCCCGGGAAGAGCTGAAGCGGCGGATCGACGCGATGGGGGAGTCGACCTCCACCTTCGGCGCCGCCGACGGCATCGATGTGGTGCCGACGAGCCGGTACGTGCCGTTGGTTCCCGCGTTCGGCTGAATTGCTCAGGGCTGCAGTGAACAGATTCGACATCGTTTGCCGGGGTCGCACATCCGGTTGTCCGACGGGGAGTCCCAGCCGGGTACCGGGCCGCCTCTTCGGGAGGTGAAACGACCGTGCGGCTGTGGGTCCTGCATGCCACCGGCGGTGCGCATACGATGAGCACATGGTGGCGCTGACGATCGAGTCCGGCGAGGTCGCCGTCGAGTTGAGCCTGCTGGAGAAGCTCGGAGCGATGCACGGTGACCTGCATTTTCCACGTTCGGCGGTGCGCAACGTCCGAGTGACGAGTACGCCGTGGAACGAGTTGCGCGGCATGCGCGCGCCGGGCACCGGAGTGCCCGGGGTCATCATGCTGGGCACCATGCGCAGCCTTGTCGGCAAAGACTTCTGCGCCGTCTACCGCCGCCGGCCCGCGATCGTGATCGAACTCGAGGACCAGCCGTACCAGAGGCTGATCCTGTCCACGCCGCAGCCGGACCGGGAACGCGTCGCGCTCG